>NZ_CP097763.1:300000-600000 GCF_023586525.1 Candidatus Blochmannia vicinus | reverse complement strand
TGTACACAATACATATTGTATTGTTTTTAGCGCATCTATTTGTATATAAATAGATGATTATTGCAATCGAAAGTCCTAATAATTAAAGTAAATTAGATGATAAATAATTTTAATATATTAAAATTTAGTAAATAAACACATATATATTATTGAATATGTATTAATTATTTAATAAAATAAAAAAGTATTTTATGAATTTATACGTACTTTTACTTTGATACGTGCAGATTTTCCGCTGAGATTACGTAAATAATATAATTTAGCGCGACGAACAAAACCAAATCGTTTAATCTTAATCTCTTCAATAACAAGAGAGTGTGTTTGAAAAACACGTTCTACCCCTTCTCCGCTAGAAATTTTTCTTACAGTAAATGAAGAATGTAATCCACGATTTTTAATAGCAATAACGATACCTTCAAAAGTTTGTAACCGTTTTTTATTGTTTTCTATGACCCAGGTCTTAACTTCTATCGTATCACCTGAATGTAAACGTGGTACATTTTTTTTTATTTGTTTTGTTTCAAAATTGTTTATTAATTCATACATTATATTATTTCCCTAATTCTTTTTCTTTTAAAGATAAAATGTGCTCATTTTTAAATTCAACTAGTAACTCTTTTTCTTCGTCAGTTAATTGTATATCATCAAGCAAATCTGGTCTTTTGATCCAAGTACGACCTAAAGCTTGTTTTTGTCTCCAGCGAGCAATATTACTATGATTTCCTGATAATAATACTGATGGCACTTTCATTCCTGCAAAAATTTTTGGTCGTGTATAATGTGGGCAATCTAATTTTCCTTTAGAAAAAGAATCTGATTCTTTTGAATTTTGATTACCTAGCACACCAGGGATAACTCTAGACATAGTATCTATTATTACCATCGCAGCTAATTCTCCTCCGCTGAGAATATAATCTCCTATAGACCATTCTTCATCAATTTCTGTTTGAATTAATCTTTCATCAATACCTTGATATCTACCACAAACCAAAATTAGTTTTTGATAATTAGATGCAAATTTGCGCACATATTTCTGATTTAATCTTTTTCCTTGAGGAGAGAGATAAATTACTTTAATATTATTTCCTAATTCGTTTTTAGCGTGGTTAATTGCATTTTTTAGAGGTTCAATCATCATTAACATACCTGGCCCGCCTCCATAGGGACGGTCATCTACACTACAGTGTAGATTATCTGTAAAGGCACGTGGATTCCATAGTTTTATCGAAATAATACCATTTCGAATTGATCGCCCTATTATTCCATGATGAATAATAGGGCGAAACATTTCTGGAAATAAAGTAATTACACCTAACCACATATTTTTATAAAATTTTAATCCCATGAGTAATTAAAAATTAGGATCCCAATCTACAGTTACAGTACGTATAACAAGATCAACATTTTTTATAACTCTCTTTATAAGAAAAGGAATAAGACAATTTCTAATCCCAGCAAATTTGTTTTGATACATTTTTACTACTAAAACGTCATTTGCTGTAGTTTCTATCATGCTAATAATATTCCCCAAAAAAATTCCTTTTACTGTAATTACTGTGCATCCTATTAAATCTTTCCAATAATATTCATCAGTATTTAGATGAGGGAGCCGTGTCTTATCTATAATCATTTCACAATGATTTAATAATTGAGCAGATTCCCTATTTGATATTTCTCGCATCTTGGCAATATAACGTTTTCCAAGTAATCTCCATTTATCTAAATAAATTGATTTCCATTTAGATTGAATTATGACGTAATACGGATTATAAAAAAAAATATTGTCACTTTTTTCGGTAAAAGATATGATTCGTATCCACCCTAAAACACCATATGCACCTACAATTTTTCCTATTACTATAGGATTAGTAACAGGTTGCTCTATTTTATTTTTTTTGTTATCTTTCATATTGAATTATTATTCATGAATTTTTATTAATTTTAAAACACGTTTAGATGGGCTTGCTCCTTTATGTAACCAAAATTTTACTCGTTCTATGCTTATATGTAGGTTTTTATTATTTCTAAATTTAATTGGATTAAAGAATCCGATACGCTCAATAAAACGACCATCACGCGCATTTCTACTATCAGCAACAACTATGTGATAAAAAGGAGCTTTTTTATTGCCTCCTCGTGCTAATCTAATTCTTACCATAGATATATATATCCTGAATTGAAAATTAAAAGCAATCAGACTTATGATATATGATATAAAAGCTTATATACTACTGAACTAAGTATGCAAACCATGTTTAACCAATTGTAAATTTAGATGATATTTTGTCTTTTAATGTACGTATTACTCGAAATGCTTCATTTTTATTTATTTTTTGTATTGTAATACGTATATGATTAAATTTAGTGAGCAATTTATTAACGTCTTGTATGTGTACTCCAGATCCATTAGCAATACGTTTTTTCCGAGATCCTTTAATTATGTCTGGATTTAAGCGTTCTTTAATGGTCATAGAGTTAATTATCGCTTCTATATGTGCAAATGTATTGTTATGAGTATATGATTGAACATCATTTAATTTAATTCCTAAATTAGAAGGCAGTTTACTTATTATTTTGTTAATTCCTCCCATATTACGTATTTGCTTTATATAATTTAAAAAATCACATAAATTAAAATCTGTATTATTTTTATCAATATATTTTTTTTCTTTAGCCCATTCCACTTGATTTTCAATATCTTCTATTAATGAAAGTATGTCGCCCATTCCAAGTATACGTCCAGCTATTCTGTATGCATTAAAAGGTTCTAGCTCGTCAATTTTTTCTCCTGTTCCTATAAATTTTATAGGCTTACCGGTAAGATACTTAATAGATAAAGCCACACCTCCACGTGAATCTCCATCTAATTTAGTTAGAATAATTCCAGTTAATGGTAAAGCCTTATTAAATGCATGTATACTATCAATAGCCACCTGCCCAATCATAGAATCTATAACGAATAAAGTTTCTACTGGATTAATAACATTATGAATTTCTGAAAGTTCTGAAAGTAAAGTATAATCTGTATCTAAACAACCAGCGGTATCTATTAGTAAGACATCATAAGATAGTGATTTTGACGCGCTAATTGCTATTTTAGCGATATCAATTGGTTTATTACCAACATTATAATCTGAAAAAAAACTAATATTTTCAGAACTTATTAATGCTCTTAATTGTTGTATACCTGCTGGTCTATATGTATCGGTTGATATCACTAATATTTTTTTATTTTTTTTATTTTTTAAATATTTAGCAAGTTTTCCAACAGTAGTAGTTTTTCCAGAACCTTGTGGGCCTACGATTAATATTAGTGAAGGTATTTGAGTGTGTAAATTTAAATCATGCGATCCTTCTCCCATAATTTTTACTAAAGAAGTGTGCATGATTTTAATTAATTCTTGACCCGGAGTTAAATGTTTGTTTATATTCTGTCCAATGATTCCTTCTTTTACTTTATTAATAAAACCATGTACGACAGATAATGCGACGTCACCTTCTAATAAAGAAATTTTAATCGCATTTAAAGTATCTTTAATATTTTTATCTGTTAATCGTCCAGAACCAATGATATTATGTATTGATTGCGATATTTTTTTAGACAAGTTTTCAAACATTTTTATTACTCAAATTAAACATAGATATTGTAATAAATTAAACCATAAAAATTATAATAAGTAATTGTAAACACAATTTATTAATATTTCCATATTATTTAATAACAATTAAAGTTTCAATAGTAATATCTGTATATTTATAAGATACTACTATCTTTAGTGTGCGTGAAATAAAACATTATGCAAATACACCCGAGAGGATTCGAACCTCCGATCTCTCGGTTCGTAGCCGAGTGCTCTGTCCAATTGAGCTACGGGTGCATCGTTCCTCTCTGTTAAACAGTGAGGGAGGGATTCGAACCCTCGACACAGTGCTAAAACCATATACTCCCTTAGCAGGGGAGTGCCTTCAGCCTCTCGGCCACCTCACTGAATATTTTTATTTATTTTCTTCATCAACTTATTTTTATTCTTATAATTAAAAAATTTCCTGTTACATTACGTTGTTTTTATATAATTTACAACTAAATTTTTAATCATAAAATTACTATTTGTATAGAAAATTCATTTTAAAATAATAACTTTAGCATAAAGTTTGTTGTGATTTTTCAGCTTTAATACGTTGATAAATTTCTTCTCGGTGTATAGATATTTCTTTGGGAGCATTTACACCAATACGAACTTGGTTCCCTTTAATACCTAACACAGTTACTGTAATCTCATCCCCAATGATAAGAGTTTCACCAACTCGTCGAGTTAGAATAAGCATCCTTTACTCCTTGAAAAATTCAAATAGCCGTAATTCTTAACGTTTTTACTGTTTTTATAATATTTAACGATATGAAGTAAATATCTTTATATAATCTTTGATTATTTTATAGATTTTTAGTACGCTGCTTTAATTAATATATTAATAATTTTTAAACAATTTTGGTATACAATATAATTGTTTATAGTATATTGTGTAATAAATAATTTATTTTGGTGGAAATTTTGGATGTATTTATAACATTATTTATACCGACTTGAGCAAAATGAGGCTTTCCTCCACCTTTTCCACCAAGGGTATTTATAATTAAACGTACTAAATTTAGAGCATTTATGCGATTGTTCTCTATTAAATCTTTAGTAACAGCTATTGCTATGCTAATTTTATTGTTCTTATTAACATTAATAAGAACAATAACTCCTGATTTTAGTTGACGTTTAAGGCAATCTATTAAATTTGTCAATGGGTTTAGCATCATATTTTCAACTTGTTTTACTAAAACTTGTACATCTTTAATATAATAAATTTCTTTAATGAAAGATAAACTTTCCTGTATGATTTGTTGATTTCTTAAATGTTCTATTTCCTTTTCCAATTTTTGACAACGGGATTTGAACTCATATATTTTACTTAAAATATTTTTATTATTACTTTTTGTCGATGTAAAAATATCTTGAAGTAATTTTTTATATTGATGTATTACAGATAATGCTGTAATGCTAGTTACTGCTTCAATCCGTCTAATACCGGAAGCAATGCTAGATTCTTTAGTGATTACAAATATACCGATTTCTCCCGTATTTTTAGCATGAGTTCCTCCACATAATTCAGCAGAAAAATTTCCCATTCTTATAACACGCACTATTTTTTCATATTGCTTATTTACAAGCATCACAATTCCGTCATTTTTAGCTGTTTCTATTGGTATCATGTCAGCCATAATAGGAAAATTGATCCAAATTTGTTTATTTACAATATTTTCTACTGTATTAATTTGTACCTCTGTCATTGTTTCATGATGACAAAAATCAAAACGTAAATATTGATCGTTTACTAATGATCCTTTTTGTATTATATGCGTCCCGAGAACTTGATATAACGCGGCGCGTAGTAAATGAGTAGCGGAATGATTTAAAGAAATATGTCTCCTTTTACATTGATTTACCTGTGCAATTATTTCTTCTCCTACGCTAATTGATCCGCTGTTCACTACCCCCAAATGACCTATTGTTTGTCCATATTTTTTAGTATTAGTAACTTGAAATAAACTAGATATAGTTTTCAATTGACCAGAATCTCCAACTTGGCCTCCCGATTCTCCATAAAAAGGGGTATTTTTTAAAATTACTATTCCTTCTTCTTTTGCACAAATTTTATTTACTGGCTTATTTATGCGAAATAATGCTATTATTTTAGTTCTATAAGTAAGTTCACGATATCCGACAAACGTACTTAATATATTGCAAAGTGATATATTTTTGTTAAAAATATAAAATTTATTTGATTCTTTCGCATGTTTTTTTTGCGCCAACATAGACTGATCAAATTTTACCTGATCTACATGTATACCGTGTCTTAAACAGATATCTTTTGTTAATTCTAAAGGAAACCCATAAGTATCATATAAATCAAATGCTATTTCCCCACTCAAAACATTTCCTCTTAATAGTACTAATTTTTTCTCTAATAATTTTAAACCTTTTCTTAAAGTATCTTCAAACAATTTTTCTTCATTAAATAAAACTTTCTTTATAAAATCTTTTTTTTCGCGTAGGTTATCAGATAAATGCTGCATATATTTAATAAGAGGAGGTACTAATTTATAAAAAAAAATGTCATTTATACCTAATTTTTTCCCATGAAGAATGGCTCTGCGGATAATCCGGCGTAACACATAACCACGTCCTTCATTTGAAGGAGTAACTCCGTCTTGAATTAAAAATGAGCATGTACGAATATGATCAGCTATTACACATAAAGACCTATTAGTATTGTCATTATTAACTTGAGTAATTTGAGATATAGAAGATATCAATTTTCTAAATATATCAATGGAATAATTACTATGTACTCCCTGTAATATTGCGGAAATTCGTTCTAAACCCATTCCTGTATCTACTGATAACATAGGAAGTGACAAGAGATGACCATTTGATTGGCGATTAAATTGTATAAATACTAAATTCCAAATTTCAACATATCTTTCTCCAAGTTCTTTTAAACTACCAGGAGGACCTCCTTGAAATCGATCTCCATGATCATAAAATATTTCTGAACACGGGCCACAAGGACCAACATTACCCATTTGCCAAAAATTATCAGAATCATAAAAATTATCTGTATTATTTCCAATTTTAATAACATGTTCGTTAGGTATATCTACTTGTTTTATCCAAATATCATAAGATTCAGAATCACAAATATGTACTGTTACCCATAGTTTATTTTTAGATAAATTAAACCAGTTATTATCAGTTAATAACTCCCAAGCAAATTGGATAGCTTCATTCTTAAAATAATCTCCAAAACTAAAATTACCTAACATCTCAAAAAATGTAAGGTGTCGCGCAGTATATCCAACATTATCTAAATCGTTATGTTTTCCTCCAGCACGTACGCAACGTTGTGCAGTCGTAACACGCTTAAATAGCGGCTTATCCATGCCTAAAAATATATTTTTAAACTGATTCATACCAGAATTAGTAAACAATAATGTTTGGTCGTTATCAGGAATTAAAGTGCTGCTAGCAATAATTTCATGTCCTTTTTTTTTAAAAAAATTAAGAAATTCCTGACGAATATTATCAATATTTTTATGCATAGATTCCATCATGAAATGAAAATTCCATATATTTGATTTACATAATTAAATATTATAAACAATTTTAAAAAAGATAGAAATCAAAATTGTAGAATATTATTTATTTTGAATATATATAAATAAAAGAATTCGATGTTGTTTGTAGACCAACAAGTAACAATGTATTATTTACAGATATATCTTAAAAATAAAAGTATAAGCATCGATTATATTATATATCTAATTTCTAATGGATCAACTATTTAAGTAAACTCATAAAATTTTAAGAGTAATATATAAAAACATATGTAAAATGCGTTAATTGATAGTATCTCTTATTTATGTATATAATATAAATACATTATTATTTAATACATATATATTATTTATAAAATTAAAAAATTTAGTAAATTTAGAATCGTATATTTATTAGACGTGATCTGAAACTCCCAGTATTAGTAATTAAATAATTGTGTCTTCCATTATTTCTATAACCTAGCATGATTATATATTAAATTTTTTATAACAATATTATATCATATACTGAAATATGTATGTGTATTATTCGTATTATGTAATAAATGCAAGTATATTAAAAAAACCAATTTATTATTAATTGAGACTGATCTGTTCAGGTATTCTTTATTCATTTTTATTATAGTAAAAGTTCACATCATCATGATTTTCAACCAATTATAATTTATGTGTTATTACCAAATTATAAGAAACTTATTGTTCTGATCAGAATATACGATTCATATAGTATATATATGTATACTATATTTTATATTTAATGTATTAAATAGTTATATTTGATTAATATTATTTAAAGTTTAATTTAAATATTAGATATATATATTCGTAAAATTAATGATTTCAATCAATTATTAAAATTAAAACATTAAAATACAATTAAATTAATTTAAAAGGTAAAATAATTATTATTTTCATAAATGTATGTTCTTATATGTTCATTGTTAAGAAATTCATGTCTAGTTGGGATTAGATTATCTATTGTTTCAGATAATATAAAGGATCTACTGATTTTCCTTTATATCTAATTTCAAAATGTAATTTAACTTCGTTAGTGCTACTATAACCCATAGTAGCTATCTTATCACCCATTTTAACTTCTTGCTGTTCTGTTACTAATATTGTGTCATTATGTGCATAAGCACTGAGATGATTATTATCATGTTTAATAATAATTAAATTACCATATCCTTTCAATGTATCACCAGCGTACACTACTTTTCCATTAGCAGTAGCTAATATAGGTTGGCCTAAAATTCCAGATATATCAATTCCTTTATTACCTCTTTCAGAATTAGAAAAAGCGTTAGTTATGATTCCGTTTGCCGGCCAATACCAATTCTTAATTACTGCTAATTCTGATTTTTTTAAACAAGAAGTCATATTATGAGATGTATTTTTTATGTTAGAGGAATTATATTTGTTAGTTCGTAAAAACAACAATTGGTTTTTAACAAAAAATAATACTTTTCCTAAAGTATTGTCACTGTGATTAAAATTTGAAAAAAAATTTTTTGAAAATTTTTTAAAATATGATAATTCCGTATTATGGGGTACTTTTATTATTTGACCTATTTTTAATTGATTTATATCTTTAATATTATTTATTTTTGATAGATTTGAGCAGCTGCTTCCTGTAATCCAAGCAATATAAAATAAAGTGTCGCCAGACTTTACCGTATATGTAGACTTATGATAAGAACTATAATTTATATTATTGTATTTATGGGCTTTATTAGTAGATATTTTCTGCTGATACCATGATTCTTTTTCTTTACCTTGGAGGGAAGAATTGTGTAAATCAAGGTTTGTAGAACCCGAAATACATTCGCCATGATATTTCCTGTGAATATTATTGTTATTCGAGCATCCTCCTAAAAATATAAAAATCATTATCGTATAAATTATTAATATATTGTTGTCTAGCATAGTAACTATACTGAACTCCTTTAATTTCTGCTTATTTTTTGATAATTCACTTGTCTAATAAATTATAAGCAGAATATATATATTTGATGCTAATATTAAATTTCAAATAATGCATATTTTAATATCAAAATAACTTATAGATTTACAATAGATTTGTGTATTTATTATATATCAATATAAGGGGTATTGATTCTTTAATAAATTAATGGATCGACAGATACTATTATTTTTTATTTTATACATTTATATCATTGATTTGATTTGATCTGAATTAATAGTAACTTGATTCTTATAGTAACTACATATATATTATTATAAGAAATATTAACGTGTTAATAATGTTACCGCTACACATGAAATTCCTTCAGAGCGACCAATATAACCCAGTGTATCAGTAGTAGTAGCTTTTATGTTGATGTTAGTTACTGGACAATTTAGATCTTGGGAAATATGATAACGCATTTGATAAATATACGTATTTATCCTTGGAATTTGCAAGATTATAGTGATATCTACATTTTCTAATAAATACCCTCGTGTAATAATTTTATTCCAAGAAATTCGTAACAATTTTCGGCTATCTATATTATTATATTCAGAATCAGTATCTGGAAACATTGATCCAATATCTCCATAACAAGCAGCTCCTAATAAAGAATCGATCAACGCATGTATTAAAACATCACCATCAGAATGCGCTGCTATTTTTTGTGTGTAAGGAATGATTACTCCTCCAATAATGAGCGGACGATATCCTCCAAATTGATGTACATCAAATCCATAACCGATACGCAACATGTTTTATAAATCCCATTAAGTTTTTTTATTTAATTCAGATAAATAAAAACTAGCTAGCTTTAAATCATCTTGATGAGTAACTTTGATATTATCCGAACGACCGTGTATTAAAATAGATGTATATCCACAATATTCTACAGCTGATGCTTCATCAGTAATAGTAACTTTGTTTTTTAAAGCCTTTTTAAGACAACTTTTTAAAAGATTATAATTAAATAACTGTGGAGTTAAAGCATGCCATAGATTATTACGATCCAAAGTATATCGTACAAAATTGGTGCCACAATAAGTTTGCTTAATAGTATTACAGATTGGTATTGCTAAAATTCCACCTACTTGAGAAAATTTTGTCACCTCAAATAATCGTAATAGATCTTCAGGATGTAGGCAAGGCCGTGCTGCATCATGTACCATCACCCAAACTGATTTTTTTACATGTTGTAGACCAGCCATTACTGAATCAGCTCGTGTTTTTCCTCCAACAACTACACTAATTCTAGGATCATAAGCAATAGATAATTTTTTAAACCAACAATCTCGCGCGTTCACCACCACTATGCAACGACGAATGCATGATTGACATAATAAAGTGCTAATTGAATGCTCAAGTAAAGTTTTATTGCCTATCGTATAATATTGTTTTGGCAGTATACTGTTCATACGTTTCCCAGTGCCTGCTGCTGGAAGAATAGCTGTAATATTTGGAAATTTATTTTTAGCACGTTTAGTAAAGCAGATCATATACACCAATTTCGTTAAACCATTATCAATGTTTATTGAAATTAATATTATTGTGATTACAATTTTATTTGATAAAAAGTTTCATCAACCTTGATCATTCCAAGATTGTACCTTGATCGTTCTTCAACAGCCTCATCTCCATGAAGCAAATCATAAATTTCATATAATAATTGATTATTACGAAGTCTCATTTGGGTAACATCGTTAGTATTTTTATATAGTTTAATTGTATTATGAATATTGATTAAATCATAGATTCCGTTTTTACCTAACCACAATGAATATTGTAGCCAAGCAAGTAACGTGAATAATAAATAACTTAATTTGTTCATGTTTATGCTGCCTGCCAATTTATTATACTTTTTTATCAAAATCAATTATATTAACCGAATAATCAACTTGTTTTCTTTGGTGATAAATGCAAATTTCTGAAGTAAATAACTGTAATTTTTATTAAATGTATAATATACAGTCGCATACGCCATACATAATACACATTAAAACGAACCAATTCAAAAATTATTGTGAATTATTTAGATTTATTATGAGAATATTTTCTGGAAAAAATTAATTTTTATTTAATTAAAAAAATAATTCTTATTAAAATAAATAATATTTTTGATACACTCATTTTCTTTATTATAGAAATTTAATTATTATAGACTTATTAAGTGATATATATTTGTGTTCTGTATTATTTAAAATGGTGATCTATTTTGAATAAAGATTCGAGGAACGATGATTGTAATATTTGGTTAATTAGTTCTATTACCGATTTTTGCCCATTTAAATATATATGTGGTTTTTTTGGTCTTTCATACGGAGAACTTATGCCAGTAAAATTTTCTATTTCTCCAGATCTAGCTTTTTTATATAAACCTTTTGGATCACGGTTTTCACAAACATATAGAGGAGTGTCAACAAATATCTCGATAAAATCATTAACAGGAAACATGTTACGTATCATTTGACGATCGTAATGATAAGGAGAAATAAAAGTAGCTAATACCACTATTCCTGCGTCAACCATTAATCGCGCTGTTTCTCCTACTCGGCGTATATTTTCATGTCGATCATGATCACTAAATCCTAAATCGCGACATAATCCATGTCGCGTATTATCTCCATCTAATATGTATGTGCTTATATTTTTATTATGTAATTTTTTTTCTAAAACATTAGCTAAAATTGATTTACCAGATCCTGACAATCCTGTAAACCATAATAATATAGCACGATGCTTATGTAGAAATTCACGATCTTTTCGTTTTATATAAAACGTGTTCCAAAAAATATTTCTATTAGAAAAATAATCGATATTTTTTTTAGTCATGGTATAAGTATGATTATGGTAAATCTTTAATATTCCAATGAGGGAAATGAAGACGAATTAATGCATGTAATTCTAATTCAAATTCGCTATAGTTGTTCCTATCTTTGGATTTTTTATGACATTTTATAGGGTTCCGGACCATTCCGGCCCCTACGGTTTCATTGGTCAATAAATCAATAAATATCATACTCCCAGTTGTTGGATAATAAGAATACTGATCTAATAATAATGGTTCATCAAATGATAACTTTATTAACCCAATTCCATTGAGTGGTATTGATTTCGTTTTTTGGAATTGTAAAGTATGCACATCTACCTGATATTCTATATCTCTTATTTGTGCTTTTATAATTTTACTAGTAATCTTAATATTAAAATATTGATTTTCTTGCAATTCTTCTTTTTTCATCCATACTATATCTACTAATGCAGACCATACGGGGGTAACAGTCGGGTGTGCACCAGTTATCATATCCCCTCTACTAATGTCGAGGTCATCTTCTAAAGTTATAGTAACTGCTTCTCCAGTTTGAGCGTATTTTTCATCTTTGTTGAAAGTAATAATACGTTTAATACTAGAAGTAGTATTTGATGGAAAAACATTAATATCTTGTCCAGTATGTATACTGCCAGACGCAATAGTGCCAGAATAACCCCTAAAATCTGAATGGCGATTTACATATTGTATTGGGAGACGTAACTCTTGTTTTTCGAGGCGAGAAAAACTGTTAATATTAACATTTTCTAATATCTCTAATAAAGTCGAGCCTTTATACCACTTCATGTTTGTTGATAATGTTGTAATATTATCCCCATCTAAAGCAGATATTGGAATAAATTTAGTAATTATATCAGTAGATAATTGTTTAGAAAATTCTAAATATTCTTTACTAATTTTTTGAAAGATCTCTTGATTATAATCTATTAAATCCATTTTATTAATTGCTACTATTATATGTCGGATACCTAAAAGTACACTTATAAACCAATGCCTTTTAGTTTGCCCCTGTATTCCTTTACGTGCATCTACTAATAAAATAGCCAATTCACTGGTAGAAGCGCCAGTAACCATATTTTTTGTATATTCTGCATGTCCTGGAGTATCAGCGATTATAAATTTACGTTTTTTAGTAAAGAAATAACGATAAGCAACATCTATGGTAATACCTTGCGCACGTTCTGATTGTAATCCATCTACTAACAACGCTAAATCTAATTTATTTTTTTGAGTACCAATTTTTTTACTATCCATATGCAGAATAGATAATTGATCATCATAAATTTGATATGAGTCATATAATAATCGTCCTATCAAAGTACTTTTCCCATCGTCTACGTTACCGCATGTGAGAAATCGCAACAATATTTTATATTGTTGCGTATATAAATAATTTTCAATTCCTCCATAATTAATAATTTCTTGTTCTATGGCGCTAATCATAATGGTTCCTTAGAAATAACCTTGACGTTTTTTAATTTCCATAGATCCAGATTGATCAAAATCAATGATACGTCCTTGTCGTTCACTGTTCTTAGATATTAACATTTCTTCAATTATCTTAGGCAATGTTGCTGCTTTAGATTCTATTGCTCCAGTTAATGGCCAACACCCTAATGTACGAAATCGTATCATGCGTTCTTCTATGATTTCTCCAGGCTTAAGATTAATACGTTCGTCATTTACCATAATTAAATTTCCATCTCTGCATATTACAGGGCGATTTTTAGCTAAATATAATGGTACTATTTCAATCTTTTCTAAGAAAATATATTGCCAGATATCCAATTCTGTCCAATTAGACAATGGAAATGCTCGAATACTTTCTCCTTTATTAATTTTTCCATTATAGTTATACCATAGTTCTGGGCGTTGATTCTTGGGATTCCAGCAATGAAATTTATCTCGAAACGAGTAAATTCGTTCTTTAGCTCTAATTTTTTCTTCATCACGACGAGCGCCACCAAAAGCTGCATCGAATCCATATTTATTTAATGCTTGTTTAAGTCCTTCTGTTTTCATAATATCTGTATATTTAGCACTGCCATGAATAAATGGATTGATCCCCATGGATATACCTTTTAAATTTTTATGAACTAATAGTTCAAATCCATAAGATTTAACAGTTTTATCACGAAATATATACATTTCATGAAATTTCCAACCAGTATCTATGTGCAATAAAGGAAAAGGTAATCTACTAGGATAGAATGCTTTTCTTGCTAAATGTAACATTACTGAAGAATCTTTACCGATGGAATACAACATGACTGGTTTGTAGAATTCGGCTACCACTTCGCGAATAATATAGATACTTTCTGACTCTAACTTGTTCAAATAAGTAATATATTTTCTATTTTTTGTCATGATTATCCTTTTAATTTACATCAAATTAATAATTGAATTAAACGAATAGAAACGCAGTGGGTTTTTTCCAAACCAATTTATTTTACTATGTAATGATACAACATTGCCAATAACTAACAAAGCAGGACGATCAGCCATTTTTGCTAATTTTTCTAATTCAATCAAGGTACCAATTAAAATTTTTTGATCTCTATATGTTCCTCGACTAATTACGGCTGCTGGGGTATGCGCATTTAGTCCATGCGTGATCAAATTATTGCTAATATTTATGGCATTAATTTTACCCATATAAATAACTAATGTTTGTTTACTATTTGATAAAATATTCCAGTTAAATTGATTATTGTCATTGATACTATGACCTGTAATAAAGATAACACTATGAGCATATTTTCTATGAGTTAATGGAATTCCAGCATAAGCTGGAACACCAATACCTGCTGTAATGCCAGGAACTATTTGAACAGGAATGCCTGCTTCTGATACTGTTTGTAATTCTTCTCCCCCCCTACCAAAAATAAGTGGATCCCCTCCTTTAAGTCTAACAACTTTGTTGCCTTGTTGTGCTAATTGTACTATAAATTGATTAAGTTTTTTTTGAGAAATTGAATGATCTCCAGCACGTTTCCCAACATAAATTTTATCAGCATCTCGGCGAACTAAATCTAATACATCTGAACTTATCAAGTGATCATATAGCACTACATCTGCCTGTTGCATTACTTGCAACCCTTTAATAGTTAACAATCCTACATCTCCAGGTCCTGCGCCTACTAAAGTTACACTACCTTTTTTATAATTATTTTCAATATTTTTAAGAGCAAATTTAAAAGCTTTATTAGCTTCTTCGAGGCGATTTTTTTCAATTAAGTTAGCAATGTGACCATTATAAAATATTTTTTCCCAGAATCGACGTCTGCATACTGTATCGACAATATGTTGTTTTACTTGATTACGCCATGCTCCCGATAATTTTGCTATAAAACCAAGAGACTTTGGTAATAACGATTCAAGTTTTTCACGTAAAATACGCACTAATATAGGTGCTTTTCCACAGGAAGAAATTCCTATTAAAATAGGATCTCGATCGATAATAGCAGGAAAAATACATGAACATTTATTTTTATCGTCTACAGTATTTATTAAGATATGTCGTTCTTCAGCATTTTGGTATATTAAAGTATTTAATTTAGTGTCATTGGTTGCCACAATTATTAAAGTTACTTTATTTAACATGGCAGGGTTAAAATTTTTGCCTATCCAATTGATATTGTGAGCGAGTAATATTTTTTTCAATTCCGGACAAAGAGTTGGTGCTATTATTGTAATAATAGCACCAACTCTTTGTAGGATTTTTATTTTTCGTACAGCGACACTTCCTCCTCCAACAACCAAAACTGGCCTATTTTCGAGATTAACAAATAACGGTAAATACTCCACAGAATTATACCTATACTCAGATATAATAAATTATTAACAAATTTTCAATGTTACATATTTTATTATATTAAAGATTAATAGAAATTGTAAGTATAAAAATATTTTATTTATGTGTAATATTTTTCATATATAGTACATTCTATTTTGAGATCAATCCTTAATATTGATAAATAACTATAACTAACACATCTTGATAAGCACTAAAATATAGGCATACGCTCTATTATAAATAACTATCACTAACAGCAATATATTCCATTATTCAAATACTTACTATACGATTAAAATTGAAGTATATCATATAAATGATTTATATGAAAATAAATTTCAATCAATAATATGTAAACCACATTCACGCTGTAATCCAAAAAACCTCGTCTCTTCTTCTTTCATGCCAGGTTTCCATTTTATACTAGTGTGTATATCTCCTATTGATACATATCCTTGTTTCCATAATGGATGATATTCCAAAGAATGTTTTTTCATATATCTATAAATCTGAGAAGTATCCCAGTCAATGATAGGTAAAAATTTAAAAATTCCATTTTGAATAGCGATTATTGGCAATTTTTTACGACTACTTGATTGATTACGTCGTAAACCTGCAACCCATGTTTGCACTTTAAGTGTTTTTAGAGCACGATGCATCGGTTCAACTTTATTAATATTATTGTATTGTTTAATACCATTTATACCTTGTTCCCATAATTTACCGTATCGTGCTTCTTGCCATGCTGCAGATTGCTTTGGGGAAAATACATGTAAATTTAATTGCATTTTTTCTGTTAGTTGATCGATAAATCGATATGTTTCTGGAAATAGATAGCCGGTATCAATTAAAATAATCGGGATATTAGGATAATAGTAAGTAGTTAAATGTAAACTGACTGATGATTGGATGCCAAAACTTGAAGATAATATTGCTTGACTAGGTAAATGTTCTACAGCCCATTTAAACCTGTCTTCTGTCGTTAGAGATTCTAGATGCTGATTTATTTTATTTAATATTAATTTTTGTTCATTTATATTGAATGAATTAAGTTTTTTAAAAGCCCAACAATAGTTAATAATATTTAATAATTTATTCATAAAAATCTTTTTCAGAATTTACAACGGCATTGACTATTCCGGATCTTACTACGTAATCTCCATAAGATTCTTTATTAATTCTTTCTTTTGCCCAACGTTCAATAGTCATGTCAAGTATATTTAAGATATCTATTTCTGTGATATTTTCTTTATATAATCGAGGAATACGCGTACCAATATTATTACCTCCTAAGTAAAGATTATAACGTCCGATTGACCTTCCCGTTAATCCAATTTCTGATAACATTGCACGAGCGCAACTGTTTGGGCAACCCGTCACTCTTAAAACAATAGCATCTTTTTCTAATTTATATTTTGACATAATATTTTCTACTTTAGTAATGAATTCGGGTAAAAATCGTTCTGCTTCTGCCATAGCTAAAGGACAAGTAGGAAGCGCTACGCATGCCATAGATGCCTGTCGTTGCGGCATAATATCATCATTTGTTATGCCATATTTTTTCAATATATTTTCAATCAGTAATTTATTATCTTTAGATATCCCGGAAATAATTAAATTTTGATTTGCAGTTAATCTAAAAGAACCGGAATGTACTCGTGCAATTTCTGAGATTCCGTATTTTAATAACTTTTTAGGAGCATTATTTAATATTCTCCCATTTTCTATAAATAAAGTAAGATGCCAATCGCCATCAATACCTTGTACCCATCCAAATCGGTCTCCTCTATTTGTAAATATATAAGGATGAATTGGATGAAATTTTATTCCAGAACGACGTTCGACTTCTGATTTAAATACTGCTGTTCCAACTCGATCTAAAGTGTATTTTGTTTTCGCATGTTTTCGATCAGATCTATCTCCCCAATCTCTTTGCGTTGTAACCACTGCTTCTGTAATCTTTAAAACATCTTTTGTAACAATATACCCAAATTCACTGGCTTTACGAGGATATGTAGTTATATCTCCGTAAGTCATCGCTAATCCTCCTCCAACTAATACATTAAAACCAATTATTTTCTCAGTGTTATTACTTTTAATGGCAATAAAACTAAGATCATTAGCGTGAACATCTACGTCATTCATTGGTGGTATCGCAATTGCTATTTTAAATTTACGAGGTAAATAAGTAGCGCTCAAAATTGGTTCAGAATCTGTAGATTCTGTTTTTTTTCCATCTAACCAAATTTCTGCATACGCTCGAGATTTTGGTAATAAATGTGCAGAAATATTTTTTGCTAACTCCCATACTTGATAATGCAATGTTGATTCCATTGGATTAGCTGTACATATTACATTACGATTTACATCCCCTGCAGTAGCTATAGAATCTAATCCTAATTTATTTAACAAATTATGTAAACTTTTTAAGTTTGGTTTCAATAAACCGTGCAGTTGAAAAGTTTGTCTAGTAGTAAGACGGATTGTTCCGTATAAAGTATACTGTTTTGAAAAATCATCGATAGCTAGCCATTGGGTTGGAGTAATTACACCACCTGGTAAACGACAACGTAGCATCATATTAATTAATGGTTCTAACTTTTGATTTTCTCGTTCTATACGCACATCACGATCATCTTGTTGATACATTCCATGAAATTTAATTAATTGAATATTGTCTGCGTTAAAACCTCCGGTTAAGCTGTTATCTAAATTTTGAGCAATAGTACCTCTTAAGAAATTACTTGCTTTTTTTATTCGCTCATTATCGGATAATAACGTTATATTATTATTATTATTATGTTTTGTATTCATTAGTAAATATCTCTTTGATAACGCTGTTTTATTCGCATTTCATCCCAAAATTCGTTTGCTTTATCCAAATTCATACCTCCATGTCGAGATGTTAACGTAATTAAAGCTTTATTTACGTCTTTAGCCATATATTTGGCGTCGCCGCACACATATATATGAGCTCCTTCTTGGATCCATGACCAAACTTCAGCACTATTTTTTAATAATTTATTTTGTACATAAATTTTATAATCTTGATCTCTAGACCAAGCTGTGTCAATTTTAGTCAATACACCATTTTTGAAATAACGTTGCCACTCAACTTGGTAAATAAAATCATCAATAAATCTCAAATTTCCAAAAAACAACCAGTTTTTTCCTAATGCTCCATCTGTGACTCGTTGTTGCATAAAAGCACGAAACGGAGCAATACCTGTCCCTGCTCCAATCATGATTATTGGAATATTAGAATCTTTCGGTAATCTAAAATTATCATTAGGTTCAATAAAAATACGTATTTTATCATTTTCTTTTATACGATCTACTAAATAACTGCTGGCACCACCTGTTCTAAAGCGTTCGTTTATTTTATAACGTATTGCGCTTACTGTGATGTGTACTTCTTCTCCCACTTCTGATTGAGCAGAAGAAATAGAATAAAATCGAGGTTGCATGGGTCGTAATATTTGTAATAATTCTTGAGTATTTATTTTCACTGACACATGGTGTATCATTTCAATAATAGGTGTAGTCGAAATAAAGGTATTTAATTTTTCTTGATCGTTAAATAAATCCAGTAATATTTTATTTTGAGTGATGGTAGCCATATTTTTTACAACAATTGTAGAATTATGTGTTAATTCATAGTGGTTTTTTAATGCCTCATTAAGAGATATTAACTGTCCTTTAATTTGTATTTCTTCAGTCCCTTTTAAACCTAATAATTCCAATAACTCATTAATAAGATTAGGGTCATTTTCATACCATACTCCTAATGCATCTCCTGGTTGGTAACATACATTAGAATTAGTAATATCTATTTCTAAATGGTGAACATCTTTGAGTGAATTACGGCTAGTAACTTTTTGTCGTGTTGATAAATAGGCAATTAATGGATGTTCTTTATTATAAATGGTGTGATTTACTTGTGTAATTTTATGAACTTTATTAATTCTATTGAATGTAGAAGTATGTTTTACCTTGTTTTTTAATAAAAAGACTATTTTTTTTCTCCATATATTAGCTTCTTCTTTAAAATCGATATCGACGTCGACCCGATCACATAACCGATGTGCTCCGAGTTCTTCTAAGCGATGGTCAAAATCTTTTCCAGCTTTAGCAAAATATTCATATGATCGATCGCCAAAACTAAACACAGCAAAATAAGTATTTTCCATTTTAGCTGCTTTATTAGAAAACAAATATTTGTGCAACGCAATTGCTTCTTCTGGAGGCTCTCCCTCTCCATATGTAGAAGTAATAATGATTAATAATGTTTCTTCAGCAATTTTTTTGAATTTATAATCTCTGGCATTAAATAATATAACATCTAAATTAATCGCATTAATATCATCGCGTAATTGTTCAGCTAATTGTCGTGCATTACCAGTTTGAGAAGCAGATATAAGAGTAATTTTTTTATTAGGAACAAAATCTATAATTTTAGTTTTTTCAGAAACATTAGTTATCTTATCAGTTTGTACAGCATTTATTAATCCCCACAAGTATCCGGATATCCAAATCAATTGAGAATTGGACAAAGTGACAAAAATTGACTGAATATCACTTAATTGTTCTGAAGTTAATGGCGTTATCTCGTTATGTGCAATTTTTTTCATCATTAAATCAAAAACTTAATTTTAAGCTTATAAAAGCAAAGATTATTTATTATTATATATCAGTATATATCTAAATAATTTAGTTTTGTTGATTTTAGATAAGATGGGTATATTAAATGCATATGTATGAACACAATTTATCCAAATTTTTAATCTAATCAATAAATACTTTTTTAAAATTATTTGCTGTGATTTTTGAAAACATTACAAGTCTAAGATAATATAAATTATATAACTACATTGTGATTATTGCTATAATAGTACAATAAGTAGTAAACTGAAACAGTTTATATATTTATTTACTATAAATATATGTTAAAAACAACGCTACTGCTACATATATTACATATACATATAACTGTATGTTGTTACCGCGTGTCATTTTTTAGATATAATCCAGTATCATTAAATCAACTATTTTTAAATTTGTATTCTATTATTAAATAATAAAAAATTATATTCCGTTATTTAATTTTTATACTATCTAAAGTATAGATTAGTTAAGTATTATGAATTTCAGATGTACTTAATTGAACATTAGAATGTGATATATATTTTATCTTATTAAATCCACGCAGCATTCCTTTTTTATTTAAAATTTCTTCTATACGGATAAGTTGATTATACTTAGCTACACGTTCAGAGCAACGAATAGGTCCAGTTTTTATCTGCCCTGCATCAGTACCCACTGCTATATCAGCAATACTAGTATCTTCGGTTTCTCCGGAACGATGTGAAATAATCGTAGCGTACCCCGCGGTTTTAGCCATTCTAATAGCATATAGTGTTTCAGTTAATGATCCTATTTGATTACACTTGATTAAAATAGAATTTGCAATTTTTTGGTCAATACCTATTTGTAACAAATTTACATTAGTTGCAAATAAGTCATCTCCTACTAATTGAATTTTATCCCCAAGAACTTTAGTTTGATAAGAAAATCCATCCCAATCGTATTCACTTTGTCCATCTTCAATAGAAACTATTGAGTATTTTTTCGCTAATAATGATAAATAATGAGTAAATTCTTTAGAAGTAAAGGATTTTTTTTCACTTTTTATGTTATATTTGTCGGCTACTTTATTAAATAATTCAGATGCAGCACAATCTATTGCTAATACAATGTCTTTTCCTAAGATATAATTGGATCGTTCAATAGATTCTTTTATCAATTCTAGAGCGGTAGTATGAGAATTGATATTAGGAGCATACCCACCTTCATCACCTAATTGTGCAGATATACCTCTATCTTTTAGTATTATTCCTAAACCATGTGATATTTCAGCTCCCATCTGAATCGCTTCTTTAATTGTTTTTGCGCCAACTGGAATTATCATAAATTCTTGAATATCTAAATTATTGTCAGCGTGCTTACCGCCATTAATGATATTCATCATGGGGAGCGGTATAGAAAATTTATTTGTTGACATATTATACAAATCAGCAACGTGCTGATATAATGGGATATTTTTAAATACTGAAGCTGTTTTTGCAATTGCTAATGAAACGCTTAAGATAGCATTAGCCCCAAATTTTGATTTATTACTAGTGCCATCTAGATCAATCATGGTGTTATCAATAACATCTTGTTGCGTTACATCTATACCTTTTAATATTTTATTAATAGGTCCATTTATAGCATTAACTGCTTTTGTGACTCCTTTTCCGAAGAAGCGATTTTTATCATTATCTCGTAACTCTACAGCCTCTTGGGAACCAACGGATGCCCCAGATGGTACTGATGCTAATCTAGAACCACCTTTAATATATACTTCGGCTTCCACTGTTGGATTACCACGAGAATCGATAACTTCACGTCCAACAATATTTAAGATTTTAGGCATATATATCCCTTCATAAATTAATTTATATTTTTAATTCCAAATTGGAAATATAGTACCATAAACATTGACTCATATATACTAAATTAATTTATTATGACGATGTTGATATTCCATTGCAGCTCTTATAAAATCTATAAATAGGGGATGTCCTTCACGAGGTGTAGAATTGAATTCAGGATGAAATTGACTACCTATAAACCATGGATGTTTTGAATATTCGATTACTTCTACCAAATGATTATTTTCAGAAAATCCAACACAAGTTAATCCAGCGTGGTTTATATTTTTTAGTAACATATTATTCACTTCGTAACGATGTCGATGACGTTCTAATATAGTACTTTTACCATATATTTGATATGTTAAACTTCCTTTAATTAAATAACATACTTGATTACCTAAACGCATAGTACCACCTAAATTAGTATTATACGTCATCATAGTACCATTTTCATTTTTGCATTCACTTATTAAAGCTATTACTGGACATTTACAATTAGTTATAAATTCTGTAGAATTAGCGTCTGGCATTCCAGCAACGTGTCGAGCAAATTCGATTAATGCAACTTGCATACCTAAACAAATTCCGAAGTATGGAATATTATTTTCTCTAGCATGTTGTACAGATAAAATTTTTCCTTCAACTCCACGATAACCGAATCCTCCAGGAACTAGAATTGCATCTAACCCCTTTAGGGTTTTTTCTATACCTAATTTTTCTACTTTCTGGGAGCTAATAAGACGAATATTAACAATAAAACGGTTTTTTATTCCAGCGTGTTTTAATGCTTCTGTTATTGACTTGTAAGCATCTACTAATTCAATGTATTTACCTACTATGCCGACAGTAACTTCTCCTATTGGATGTTCTTGATAATAAATTACTTCTTCCCAATCTGATAGATTTGCTGTAGGACAATTTAAATTAAAACGTTTGCAAACATAATCATCTAGTCCCTGTGATTTTAGTAAAGCAGGTATTTTATAAATTGAATCTACATCTTGAAGAGAAATAATTGCTTGTTTAGATACATTACAAAATAAAGAAATTTTTTTCCGTTCGCTGTTGCTGATTACTCTGTCAGATCTACAAATTAAAATATCAGGTTGAATACCTATAGAAAGCAATTTTTTTACTGAATGTTGCGTAGGTTTTGTTTTTAGTTCTCCAGATGCTGTAATAAAAGGTACTAATGTTAGATGTATATATAAAATTTGTTCTCTATTTACTTCTATTACCATTTGCCTAATAGCTTCTAAAAAGGGTAATGATTCAATATCACCTACTGTTCCTCCTATTTCTACTAACAACACATCGTAACCAGAAGCACCTGCTATAATCCATTTTTTTATGGTATCAGTAACATGAGGGATAATTTGTATAGTAGCGCCTAAGTAATCACCACGACGTTCTTTTCGCAAAACATCGGCGTAAATTTTGCCGGCTGTAAAATTATTATGATGTCTCATTTTAGTACGGATAAAGCGCTCGTAATGCCCTAAATCTAAATCAGTCTCTGCCCCGTCTTCAGTAATAAATACTTCACCATGTTGCACAGGACTAATTGTGCCAGGATCAACATTGATATAAGGATCTAGTTTCATTATAGTTACACGAAGACCACGTGCCTCTAAAACCGCAGCTAACGATGCTGTAGCAATACCTTTACCTAAAGATGATACCACTCCTCCAGTAACAAAAATATAATTAATTTTCACATATTATCCAAATTATATACATACATATAATCTTTATGATTTAAATTTTATTATAAATTATAGCGGATTATTTAGTTAAATATCAATTTTTGATATATTTATCTTTATTTTTGGAATACAAATTATAATTATTTTTGAATGTTATTCAAATGTTAATAGTGAATGATTTGATATGAGTGAGTATTTAATTTTAAACTACCTACTCACATTATCAATACAATGATCGTATATATATTTATTTTAATAATATAACAACCTTGTATAGTCGTACTATATGCAATGGCATTGATTTTGTATATTACACTTAGAGCTTACTCCGCAAAAAATATGACATACACATAATATAATTAATGTAATTGGTATTACATAACATAATTGTAGAAAATACCCTATTTTTTATCATTTGTAAAATATATTGTGACTTGTATCATTCATTTCATATACTAAACGATGAACCACAACTGCAAGTAGTTTTAGCATTTGGATTTATTACAACAAATCGGGATCCCTCTAGTTCTTCATAATAATCTATAATACCTCCAAATAAATATTGCAGACTTACAGGGTCTATCACTAAAGTAACACCATTATTTTCCATAATATAATCATCACTAGATTTTTCCTCATCTAAAGTAAAGCCGTATTGCAAGCCACTACAACCTCCTCCTATAACATATACACGTAATTTTAAATTTGAATTATTTGTTGCTTTATTTTTAATTAAAAGCCTTACTTTGTTAGCTGCAAAATCAGTCAATTGTACAGGAAACGTTGCATTATTGTTCATAATTATCAGCCTTTTACATCATACATAATGCTATAATTAATTTTTTAGTCATAAGTTAGTCAAATGTATAAAATTTTTTGTTTTTATTAAAAAATATTTAAATTAATAGTATATATTCTCAAATATAGCAGAAAAAATTATGTAAATTAAAATTTATATAATTAAAGTTGTTATTAATATAATAATACTCTAATACTAATAGATAATGAGTAATTTTTATTCATGAATAAAATTATTTAATTTATTCGGTTACATCATGAATAGCCAGGGTTTCTATAGTATTATTTATTGATTGCTGAATCGTATGAAACTATGTTTGTTTGGTTGGATAACCGATATAATAACTGCTGATCGGTTATCCATACTGGTAACGCCTGACAACAAGTATTTTTATTATCATGTACAACAAAATTACCATGATTATCTATAGGCATGTGTTTAATACCACTAGGTGGTATTAAACACAAAGGGGTAGGCTTTTGATATTCTAAATAAAGACTATATAGAGTTAATGCTCCGTTCGTCCCTGTTAATTTAGTCGCTCCGTTGTTGTCTCGTCCTATCCAAATTACAGTTACTTCCTTTCCATCAATTCCAACAAACCAACTATCGCGAAGATCATTGGTAGTGCCAGTTTTAGCTGCCAATTGTGAATAAGGAAATTTTACAGATAAAACATAAGAAGTTCCTTGTGCTACTACTTGTTGCATTGCATATAATATTAAATAAGCTGCTTGAGGGAAAATAACACGTTCTGTTTTAGGAAAATATTGATATAGTATCATATTTTCTTCATTCATAATATAATGAACAGACGATAAGGAAGAATATTGGCCACCATTAGCAATAGTTTGAAATTCTTGCGCAACTTCTATAGGTGTCAAATTGATAGAGCCTAAAAGGATAGATGGGAAAGAAGAAATAAAATCAGGTGAAATACCCAATTTTATTAAAATTTTAGAAACAGCGTCTAAGCCTATTGTCATTCCTAAATTAACGGTAGGTATGTTTAAAGATTTAATAAATGCATCAATAAGAGTAACTTTTCCTCTGAATTTTCGATCATAATTTTTAGGGGACCAAATCACTCCATTTGGTTGTTTTACAGTAATAGGTTCGTCAGCAATCCATGTGTTAAGGTGGTACTTATTAGGATTACTCAACGCTGCTAAATAAGTTGCCGGTTTTGCTAACGAACCAATAGAACGACGAGCATACATAGCGCGATTAAATCCATAAAAATGTGGTTCAGATCCGCCTACCATAGCACGTATCTCCCCGCTAAATCGATCTACTACAACTATAGCTCCTTCTAAATCTTTTATTTTATAAAAACATCTTAGATTATGGATACCTGATTCCATTGCTTTTTCTGCTGATTTTTGAGAAATAGGGTCTAATGTCGTAAATATCTTTATTCCAGAAAAATCGTTAATTTGATCAATATTTTGTATTTCTTCGTCTACCATTTGCGTAAAAGCAGGGCGTAATATTAATACTTCGTCTTTTGATTGTATTCCTAAAGGGCGCGCAATAAGAATGGTATATAACTTTTTATCAATAATATGTCTATGCACCAATAATTTTAGTATTAAATTTCGGCGTTCTAATGTTATCTGTGGATTTTTCCAGGGATTATATAAAGACGCCCCTTTTATCATTCCAACTAACATTGCTTGTTGATCCAAACTTAATTCACTTATTGGTCTTCCAAAATAATAAAAACTGGCTAAAGGAAATCCACGAATCTGATCATTTCTATTTTGACCAAAATATATTTCATTTAAATATAACTCAAGAATACGGTCTTTACTATACCGATGATCAACAATTAAAGCCATATAGGCTTCGTTAAATTTACGCCATAATGATCGGGTATTATTCAAAAATAAATTTTTCACTAGTTGTTGGGTTAAAGTACTCCCACCCTGTACAGTGCGTCCAGAAATAATATTGGCTAAAAAAGCACGACCAATAGAAGATATTTTAATGCCATCATGCCGATAAAAATAACGATCTTCAATAGCTAATAACATATCTATTAATATATCTGGAAATTCAGATCTCGGTAAAAGTAACCTTTGTTGTCCATTAGGAGCATATATAATAGAGATGATTTTGGGATCAAGCCTAAATAATCCAAAATTATTTTTTGTGTCTTGATTATAAATGCGTAGTAATTTTTCTTGATTAAAAAAAAAGGATGCATGTATTTCTCTTTCTTCTCCACTTGGAAAGTTAAAAGGTCTACGAAATAACTCAATTTCATTATTATGTACGACAAATTCTCCTGAATGAGTAATTTCAGATACTTGACGGTACTGTAATGATTCTAATAGATGAATTATGTCATTTTTATTATATGGCATATTAGGTTCTACATTAATCATACGACTATAAACAACAGTAGGTAATTTCCAGACTTTTCCATTAATCCGACTTTGAATTGTCTTATCTAAAAATATTCCATATCCTGTAATCAGAATGATAATAAAAACACAAATGCATATTATAATGTATAGAACATGTAAAGTTCGTTGCACAATGATTAAATGACGCTTATATGGTAATTGATCCATAAAAAATTGTAATTTTTAATACATATTATGATGCTCAGATAAGTTAATCATCAATGATAATTTTGATGCTTCTTTTGTTATTATAGGTGATAACCATTATGTAATTACTTATATATTCACTAAGTTTAAGTAACAATATTTCAAATACTATAATTAATTTACAGCAATTTATACATTTTTTAAATAAAAATTTGTGTATTTGATTGTTAATTTTTAGTAATTAATGCTTGAATGTTTTAAATTCGAAAAATAATAATAATATAATAACTTTAGTTTATATTTATATAATAGTTTTTTGAACTTATATTTTATACATAGATGCATTCCTGATAAATTATAAATAACTTTTATTAAATTAATTTTAATAGGACTTGAATATACTTAAAAATATATAAAATAATTATATTTATACCGCAATAAATTGAAGCTATGTAGTATTTATGAATATAATATATGAATATTCTTTATATATTTTATATAGTTAAAAGGTTTTTTAAAAAAATTAAATAATTTTAACATAATATATTTTTTTATATTTCTATGAAATAAAATATATAAATTAAATATTTCGAATAAACTAAAATAGAACATAATTCATGTATTAGGGGCATTAAATTATATTTAAAGTTACTATTTTTAATATACGATTTATTTAAATAATTAAATAATAGATTTATACAATTAATTTATATTAATTATCAAGTAGATTTAGTGTCTGAAATTATAAATTTTTATAATTATTACAAATTCATGATATGAAAGTATATTTATTCTCTTATTATTTTAAAAATATGTAAAATTAAACAAAAATATAAATATAATAATTCTGTAAAATCTAACTTAACATTAAAAATATTTAAGCATTAAATCAATCTTTTATTATATATAAATTTATAAATAACAAATTAATTTGATATAAAAATTATATTATTATTAAGAAATAATAAAACAAAAATTAATATGTATTTTAGTATATCATTATAAAAAAATATGAAATATAATTTTATGATGAAGTAGTCATAAAATATTTAAAAAAATTATTGTTTTATATATAAAACATATACACAATACTGAAAATTAGTATAAAAATAAATCTATTATGTATCTTATTACGCTTATTTAAATAAATGATATATTATAAGCATTAGTACTAAAAATTAATAAATAATATTTTATATATTATGTTTACTTATTTGATTTATTATTTTCTGATCTTAAAGAAGTGATTACAGAATAATTTAACAATATTCTGTAATCACTTGAATTACTAAATTATCGCTTTGTGCAAAAAATTTTATTTTTAAAGCAGTGAAATGAATATATTTTAAAAATAATTTTATTCGTTCATGAACATAATCATACATAAATAATTTATATTTATATCGTATAAAGTATTTATAATATTAATATAAGCAATATACATATATTCAAACACATTAAGGAAACGCTATAATGTTAGAATGTTTATCTAATGATGTGGATCCAATAGAAACACAAGATTGGTTACAATCTATTTCTTCGGTTATTCAAAAAGAAGGTGTTAAACGAGCTCAATTTTTAATAAATCAAATTGTACATGTAGCTCGTAGCAACGGTGTTGTTACTTCTAGTAATGAAACAACAACAAATGATTATATAAATACTATTCCAGTTCAAGATGAACCAGAATATCCTGGAAATTTAGAAATAGAGCAACATATATGCGCTGTTATTCGTTGGAATGCTATTATGATGGTATTGCATGCATCAAAAAAAAATTTAGATTTAGGAGGACATATCGCTTCGTTTCAATCTTCAGCTACGTTGTACGAGGTGTGTTTTAATCATTTTTTTCGTGGGCGTAATAAGCATGATGGAGGTGATTTAGTATATTTTCAAGGCCATATTTCACCTGGAATATATGCTCGTGCTTTTCTTGAAGGACGATTACATGAGAATCAAATAAATAATTTTCGTCAAGAAGTAAAAAACCTGGGGCTCCCTTCGTATCCCCACCCAAAATTAATGCCAGAATTTTGGCAATTTCCTACAGTTTCTATGGGTCTTGCTCCAATTAGCGCAATCTACCAAGCAAAATTTTTAAAATACTTAAAAAATAGAAATTTAAAAGATACTACTTTACAAACAGTATATGCTTTTTTAGGGGATGGAGAAATGGATGAACCTGAATCTAAAGGAGCTCTTAATATTGCCGCTAGAGAAAAATTGGATAATTTAATTTTTATTGTTAATTGCAATTTACAGCGATTAGATGGCCCAGTAGTAGGCAATGGAAAAATTATCAATGATTTAGAAAATATATTTAAAGGATCAGGTTGGGAAGTAATTAAAGTTATTTGGGGAAGTAAATGGGATGCTTTGTTGCATAAGGATACTAGCGGTAAGCTCATTAAACTTATGAATGAAACTGTTGATGGAGATTATCAAACATTTAAATCTAAAGATGGCGCATATGTACGTAAACATTTTTTTGGTAGATATCCGGAAACTAATGCATTGGTGGATGACATGAGTGATTCTGAAATTTGGGCACTAGATCGCGGTGGACACGATCCTAAAAAAGTATTTGCTGCTTTAGAAAAAGCCAAGAATAGCTTTGGAAAACCTGTTGTAATATTAGCGCATACTATTAAAGGTTATGGAATGGGCTCTAGCGCTGAAGGAATGAATATTGCACATCAAATTAAAAAAATTAATATAAAAGAAATACGTCATTTTAGAGATAAATTTAACCTTAATCTTATCAAAGACGACCAAATTGAATCTTTGCCCTATTTAACATTTAAAGAAGGCTCTAAAGAATACATATATTTACATGAACAACGCAAAAAATTATTTGGATACATTCCAAATAGATTACAACATTCTACTTATTCATTAGAACTGCCAACATTAAAACATTTTTATCCTTTGTTAATACAACAAAATAAAGATATTTCTACTACTCTTGCATTTATGCGTGTCTTCAATATACTATTACAATATGCGCCAATCAAACATAGGCTAGTACCTATTATTGCTGATGAAGCCCGAACCTTTGGGATGGAAGGGTTGTTTCGCCAAATTGGTATTTATAGTTCTATGGGGCAACAATATACACCTCAAGATCATGATGTGCTTGCCTATTATCGTGAAGATAAACAAGGGCAAATTTTACAAGAGGGTATTAATGAATTAGGTGCAGCAGCCTCTTGGTTAGCTGCTGCTACCTCATATAGTACTAATGATTTTCCTATGGTACCATTTTATATTTATTATTCAATGTTTGGTTTTCAAAGAATTGGAGATTTTTTTTGGGCTGCTGCTGATCAACAAGCTCGAGGATTTTTAATTGGGGGCACGTCTGGTCGGACTACCTTAAACGGCGAAGGACTACAACATGCTGATGGCCATAGTCATATTCAGTCATTAACAATTCCTAATTGTATTTCTTATGATCCAACATATGCATACGAAATCGCTGTGATCATACAAGATGGGTTAGCGCGTATGTATGGAAATAATCCAGAAAATATATATTATTATATTACTACATTAAATGAAAAATATCATATGCCAGCAATGCCAACAGGGGTTGAAGAAGGTATTCGAAAAGGAATTTATAAATTAGAATCTTTATCTGGTGACAATGGAAAAATTCAATTAATGGGATCTGGCGCTATTTTACGTCTTGTTCGTGAAGCAGCTCAAATTTTGTCTCAAGAATATAATGTAAGCTCTGATGTATACAGTGTTACTTCTTTTACTGAATTAGCACGAGATGGGCAAGACTGTGAACGCTGGAATATGTTGCATCCTATGGATGCACCTAAAATACCATATATTACTACTGTGTTAAATAATTTTCCTACTATAGCGGCTACTGATTATATGAAGTTATTTGCAGAACAAATTCGATGTTTTGTTCCAAGTAATCACTTTTTTGTTTTGGGTACAGATGGGTTCGGTCGTTCTGACAGCCGAGAAAATTTAAGACATCATTTTGAAGTGGATACAGGTTATGTAGTTACAGCTGCATTGGCCCAATTAGTAAAAAACGGCTATATTCATGCCAACGTTGTTTTAAATGCTATCAAAATATTCGATATTGATCCTGACAAAATTAATCCACGTCTAATATAGGAGGTAGCATGAAGGCAATCGAAGTTAATGTACCAAATATTGGTGATGATGAATTAGAAGTTACAGAAGTAATGGTCAAAATTGGAGACAAAATTAGTATTAACCAACCACTTATTATTATAGAAGGTGACAAATCTTCTATGGAAATACCAGCTCCTTGTTCTGGTATTGTTACTATAATTCATGTCCATGTTGGAGATAAAGTACATACAGGATCTTTAATTTTATTACTTGATATACAAAACAGTACTAATGCATCGTCTTTTAATGATCAAAAAAATATTGTTTCTTCTCGTTTTTCAGAAACTAATGATACAAAAAAAAGAGTTATATGTAGTAATACGACAAATCGCAGTATCTATTCTAAACTCGATATCACCACCACGATACATGCTACTCCATTAGTACGTCATATAGCTCGCATATGCGGAATAGATTTATCAAAAGTAAAGGGTAGTGGTCGTAAAGGACGTATCTTAAAGGAAGATATTCAAGATTATATGAACAATATATCAATGCATCATATAAACTGTATGTCATCTATGCAATCTAATCAATTAGTATCTATACAATCTTGGCCAAAAATAGATTTCAGTAAATTTGGCAATACTACAACTGTAACGTTAAGTAAAATACAGAAAATTTCTGCTACAAACCTACAAAGAAATTGGATAATGCTTCCTCATGTAACACAATTTGATGAAGTTGACATTACTGATTTAGAGAATTTTAGAAAGCAACAAAATCTCGAAATTGAAAAGAAAAAAATAAATTGTAAAATTACACTGCTAGTTTTTGTTTTAAAAGCAGTTTCAAAAGCATTAGAGGAATTACCACGATTTAATAGTTCTTTATCTCAAGATAGTCAGACGCTAATTTTAAAAAAATATATTAATATTGGTATAGCAGTAGATACTTCTAAAGGATTATTAGTACCTGTTTTACGTGATGTAAATAAAAAAGGTATAATTTTATTATCACAAGAGTTAACAGAGCTCTCAAAAAGAGCGCGTTCTGGAAATCAATTGATTCCTTCTGATATGCAGGGAGGAAGTTTTACTATATCTAACCTAGGAGGTATAGGAGGCACAGCTTTTACTCCTATTATTAATGCTCCAGAAGTAGCTATTTTAGGTATGTCTAAGTCTTTTACAAAACCAATTTGGACTGGAAAGAAATTTGTTCCGCGTTTAATTTTGCCTTTATCGTTATCATACGATCATCGTGTTATTAATGGCGCAGATGGCGCTCGATTTATAACACTTATTAATAGAATAATTTCTGATATGCGATTATTATTTATGTAAATTGGTGATGACATAAATGCGATGATTCTATTACATAAAAATATAAACGTATGTGTTATTATCAGATATAGATTAAACATAATAGATAAATACATATTTAATCAAATTAGATATACTAGTTTGTAGTTTTAATTAAAATCTGAGGGGTAAAAGAGAAGCGGCTATGCATATGCAACTAAAAACTCAAATTCTTGTTTTGGGCGCAGGACCAGGAGGTTATTCTGCAGCTTTTCGCTGCGCTGATTTAGGAATGGATACTATCATAGTAGAACGTTACCCCATTTTAGGCGGAGTATGTCTTAATGTTGGCTGCATTCCTTCTAAAACATTATTACATATTGCTAAGTTAATTAAAACAAAAAAACATTTAGATAAATACGGTATTCTTACATCAGCAGAAGTAAACATTGATATTGAAAAAATGCGTTCTTGGAAAAATAAAATCATCACTCAGCTATCGAACAGCTTAGGTACTATGGCAAAAGCACGCAATGTCAAAGTAATTAATGGCATTGGTAAATTTATTGATAAAAATACTATTCAAGTTAAAAACAATCAAATAACTTTAGAAATAACATTTGATTATGCCATAATAGCAGCAGGATCTCATGCTGTGTCCTTACCGTTTGCTCCTAATGATAATCGTATTTGGAACTCAACTGATGCTCTATCTTTACAATCAATACCTAAGCGTTTACTAATCATAGGTTCTGGAGCTATAGGATTAGAAATAGCAACAATATATCATGCGTTTGGATCAGAAATTGATATAGTAGAAGTATACAATCAAATTGTACCAATTTTAGATGAAGATATTATTAATCTTTTTTCTAAAATAATAAGTAGGAATATTAATTTGATTTTAAATACTACGGTAAACGTAATAGAAGCTAAAAAAGATGGTATTTATGTTACTATGGAAAACAACCAAACTTCATTAAAAAATATTAGACGTTATGACGTATTATTAGTAGCAATTGGGCGTGCTCCGAACGGCAATACGTTGAACATTGAAAACGCAGGAGTAAATGTAGATGAATATGGTTTTATTCCCGTAGATCAACAAATGCGTACTAATGTAAAACATATTTTTGCTATTGGCGATGTTATCGGACACCCAATGTTAGCGCACAAAAGTATTCATGAAGGACGTGTAGCAGCAGAAGTTATAGCTGGTAAAAAACGTTATTTTGATCCAATAATAATTCCATCTATTATATATACTGATCCAGAGATAGCATGGGTTGGCTACACCGAAAAAGATGCTCGAGCAAAAAATATAGATTATAAAGTCACTGTTTTCCCTTGGATGGCATCAGGCCGAGCAATTACTGAGGATTGTAAAGAAGGTATGACTAAATTGATTTTTGACAAAAAAACAAATAGAATTATAGGAGGATCAATTTTAGGTACGTACGCCAGTGAAATATTAGGGGAAGTCGCATTAGCTATTGAAATGGGGTGTGATGCGGAAGATATTACTTTAACTATTCATGCTCATCCAACTTTATATGAATCAATAGCATTAGCAGCATCTATTTATGATGGATCGGTTACTGATTTACCTAATATAAACACACGAACATAACAAAATTTTATATAGTTGTAAATAAATTAATTTAAAATAATGCTACATTGATATATAGTTTCTTTAAATTATTCAAGTATATAAGCGCTAGTATTTCATATACTACATAATTTCTATAAACTAAATAAATGTTTAAAATATTTATAAGTATATGTCGTTAAAATTTATATTGTTGATTTAATATAATGTATTTTATTTGATAATAATAAGATATTTAAACTAATAATATTAGTCTAATAATATTCATTTGTTAAATATCGTATATTTATATATATAATTGCAAACGTTATGGATGTGCAGTGGATTTATATTATATTTTTTTAATTAATTAATTTAAGGGTATGATTAACTTGTAACTATTAATTAATTAAAATTAGAAGTTTAATATTTTTATTATTTGAGATATTTAATTTTTTATAAAAATAGAAATATGTCCTAATATAAAAATTAGTGGTATAATTGTAAATATCTAATTAAAAATTAATCTAAAAATATTGTGTTGTATATAAATAAAAAATATTAATTATAACAAAATACTAAATTATATTATTAGTATCTTGTAATATTAGGAACAAATTAAAGAATTTGGAATATCTAAATTTCATATATATATATATTAATCACGCAATTTAATTTAGAATAATTAGATATATTTTCAATTTTAATATAAATATTAATTGTATTTTCTGATCTATTCAGAATAATAAAATACATCATTATAATTTGAAAATAAAATCTTTATTTTATAGTTATAAATAAAATATTTAGGAAATATATTTACTGTATAAATTAATAATAACCCTTATGTTATTTATATTGAGAGTTACTATCAAGTTCATGTGTTTCTTGTCTATAGATATTTAAAAGAAATTTTTAAATTAGAATTGTTTTGTGTTATTAGTATTATTTTTTTAATAAAATAGAATAATTTATATTCAATAATAAATTTATATAAAATCATTAAATTAATCTTATATTTATATAAATATCTAAAAAATTAAGTGTTTTATAGATATTTTTAAAAACATAAAAGTCATCAAACTTAACAATGAAAAAATAATTTAAAATTGTTAAATATATAGACAGAATTTTATGCTTATGATAGTACGTTTTTAACTGCAATCATAAAATAATTTTAATTTTTTAATTAATGATATTAGGGTTCCTCATAATAATATCCTCCAAATGATTATTAGTATTAAAATATTTTACAGAAATTATTTTTAGTAAAAATGTAATGAATTATTTGTGCAGTATTTATTATTAAAAAACTGATATAGTACTTATTTCATAACAATTAACTCATTTAATCACTAAAAAGTATATTTATAATAATAAAAAATAAATATTTTAATCAATAAAAAATATATCATCACATTTATGTAGAAATATATAAATATCGTTATATCTATATAGTAAATACGTGCTATTTAATATTGTTAATTTTATTATTTGCGTCTCAATTGTAGATTTTTCTCAATTTTTTAGAACAACAGTATCTGAAATCCATTTCATTTGTAGAAATCGTTACAAATGATAACAATTACCAGATAATTATTAAACATAGCAGAACAATTTTGTTGTATATAATTTTAATTAAGATAAACAAAAATAAATAACAAAGAATTTGTTATAGATCAAATTTTAGATGGTTAGGTTAATATATTCATAATTAAACAAACAAATTCATCAATATTTTTTAATTTCATTATAAACAATTAATTACATATATACGTATAATTTATTTTTAAAATAAATAATAACCCCCTCATACCATATGAGTTGTTGTAGATAACAATAATTTAAATATTTTATTTTTTCCAAAAATCTAAACCATTTTCAGGAACAGTTTTAGCAATATCTGTTATAATTTTTCCATTAGGAAAAATTAAATGATTATCCAATTCAATTAATGGATAAATTATAAATTCTCGATTGTATATATCATAATGTGGTATTATTAATTCAGAGGTATGTATATTATGCTGTCCAAATAATAAAATATCTAGATCTAGTGTGCGTGATTGCCACAAAAGAGAATTATGTAATCGAACACGACCTTGTTTTTTTTCAATATATTGGATGTGACTTAACAACGATTTAGGAGAAAGATTGGTGTCTAATATTATTATTGCATTTAGAAAATCAGGCTGATTTTTATGCCCTAATGGTCGACTACGATAATAGGATGAAAAAGCTATAAGTTTGGTCGCTGGAAGGTTAGAAAGAGACCACATAGCTTTATCAGCTTGTTTTTTAGGATTTGACATATTACTGCCTAATCCTATCCAGACACGTTCCATTTAATCATATATCCTGTGATTAATTATCATAATAAAACCTGTGTATAAATTATTAAAAACTAATTTCTAATTATATCTTCATATAATGATATGATACCAATAAAGGTTAATTGTTACTATGATAATTTATCCAGTCATTTGTTTTTCTTTAATTTCTTCTAAAGTTTTGCAATCAATACATAAGTCAGCTGTTGGTCGAGCTTCCAATCTGCGGATTCCGATTTCTACATCACATGAAGCACAAAATCCAAATTCATTTGTATCTATTTTTTTTAAAGTTTTTTCAATTTTTTCAATAAGTCTACGTTCTCTATCTCGATTACGTAATTTAATATTAAATTCTTCTTCTTGTGTAGCTCTATCTACTGGATCTGGAAAATTGACAGATTCCTGATTTTGTACGCATAACGTAGAATACTCTAAATTATATTTAAGTTGATTTTTCCACGTTTCAAGGATGCGTTTAAAATGTAATAGTTGATCGTAACTCATATATTCTTCATTAGGCTTGCGTTGGTATGGCGTTACCCCGGCAATTATTAATACATTTAAAGAAGAATACTTGTTACTACGGTTTGATGATTTTATCGGCATATACTTACTCCTGATTTTATATATTATAAAACAAATTTACATCAATATGCATTAAAATTTAATTATTAAAAATAACATTTACTAATATTACAAACATATAATGAATAAAAAAATTAATAAAATAATATTTTATCAAATACAATATAATAGATCTTATTAAGTAATCTTTTTAATCTTATTATAATAGTTGATTATTCTTAAAGCGCACAGATGATTATAGAAACCAATAAATATTGATAACTGTTTAAAAATCGTGTATTATATTGATATTACTTGAGTGTTTATAATAACGTTATGATTTTTGTCATAAATAATAATAGCATTGTATATAATTTTACTAAATATTTACACGAGAAAATTATAATATTAATTTTTTATAATTCTTAAAAACCATATTTTTTATAGAAACAAAAATTTAATTTAATGAAAATGTATTATGTCTTGTGTTATTGCGTTAACCGGAGGGATTTGTTCTGGGAAAAGTGTTGTCGCAAAAAAATTTTCTGATTTATCAGAAAAAATATCCGTAATAGATTCGGATTTTATTTCTAGAACAGTCACACAACCTGGAAGTATTGCTTTACACATGATAACCAAATATTTTGGGTCAAGCGTGTTGTTTTCCAACGGCTCGTTAAATCGATCTATATTAAAAAAAAAATTTTTTTTAATCTTAAAGATAAAGAATGGCTTGAAAAATTGTTACATCCAATCATCCGAAAAGAAACTCAAAAAACTATAAATTTATTATTTAATAGATCATATTATATATTATGGGTCGTTCCATTGTTAATAGAAAATAACTTACAAAAATTTGCAGATCGAATATTAGTAGTAGATGTTCGTGCTGATATTCAATTGAATCGAATTATTAACAGAGACAAAATTAGTCAACAATATGCGAAAAATATTTTATTATCACAAGCATCTCGTCAACGCAGACTCGAATTTGCCGATGATATTATTGAGAACAACAAAAATCCAGATGATATCGATTCAAGCATTTTGGTCTTACATAAACATTACATGAATATAAAAAAAAATAATCACTAAAACTATTGTTTTTATTATGAAAAATTTCAAAATTATGCTTTATTTATCATATGATATACGATGTAGTCATCATAATTAAAATTTTTTTTATTCACATTAATTTCTTTCATAAATAAGCATTATAATTGTTTTCATACCTACACTGTATACACACAAACAATAAAACCCATTGTTAAAATTAAAAATAAATAATTTTTTATGTTAATTAGCATTGCGGTGCGAAGATAAAATCGTGAATACCTAAAAACATTAACTTATCTACTTTGATGGAAACAAATTTAAGGTAAAACAATTATTTTTTAATATTACATGTACACTTATAAACATGTATTATTTATAATTTACAAATATTATTTTTTTATTTTAGATAAAACATATAACTTCATGTTTGTTATAATAATCAACTTAAAAATCATTTTAAGTAATTTATATATATCAATGATACTTACACGTAATTTTACCATGACATTCCTTGAATTTCTTATTAGATCCACAAGGACAAGAATCATTACGGCCTACCACTTTATTTTTAATTAATGTATTTGTATTTAAAAAATAATCTATAGACAGTAATTTACTATTAATTGCTTGTGGATCAATAGAGCATATCTCACTATACTTGCTATTTTCTGAAAAAACAGATTCTTTTTTATTAAACGATTTCATCACCAATTTACTAATTTCACTTATCACTTCATATTTTAAATGATCTAGCATTTTAATAAACATGGAAAATGACTCTCTTTTATATTCCTGTTTAGGATCTTTTTGCGCATATCCTCTTAAATGAATTCCTTGACGTAAGTAATCCATTGATGATAAATGTTCCTTCCATAATACATCAAATGTTCTTAACATAACTCCTTTTTCAAAAGAACGTACAATATTCATTCCTATTTTTTTTTTAGCATGCTCATATTGTTGAGTCATATTGTCCAATATACGTTGACGTAATCTTTCCTTTTCTTCATATAATTTAGGGTCTAGATCTATCCATTCTACAAGAGGTAATATTAGATAAAAATCAGTTCTCAAACATTCTTCTAATTTTATTAAATCATTTTTATCCTCTATGATTTGTAAAGGAATATAAATATTAAATAACTTGTCAATAACATCGTGACGAATATTGCTTATAATCTCATCAATATCTGACATGTCTAATAATTTATCTCGTTGTTCATAAATAACCCGACGTTGATCGTTAGCTACATCATCATATTCTAATAATTGTTTTCTAACATCAAAATTGCGATTTTCTACTTTTTTTTGGGCATGAGCAATAGCTTTAGTGATCCATGGATGTTCAATTGCTTCTCCAGGTTTCATACCTAATTTTTTCATCATATTCACTAGTCTATCAGAAGCAAAAATTCGTATTAACGAATCTTCCATTGATAAATAAAATCTAGAAGAACCTACATCACCTTGTCGTCCAGATCGTCCGCGCAGTTGATTATCAATACGACGAGATTCATGTCGTTCAGTACCAATTACATGTAATCCTCCAGATTTTAATACTGTATCATGACGTTTTTTCCAAGCAGATTTAATTTTTGAAATTTTACATATATTCGTTGTATTCAATGCAGCGATTTCTGCGCGGTAATTTCCTCCTAACATAATATCAGTTCCACGACCAGCCATATTTGTAGCAATGGTTACTGCACCAGGATGTCCTGCTTGAGCTATGATATCTGCTTCTATAGAATGAAACTTAGCATTTAAAACTTTGTGAACGATTCCAGCTTGTTTTAAAGCACGAGAAATAATTTCAGATTTGTCAATCGATATAGTTCCTACTAAAACTGGCTGATTACGTTTAACACAATCTTTAACATCATTAATAATAGCATCAATTTTTTCGCGTTCTGTCATATAAATCACATCTGGTAAATCGTTACGGATCATAGGACGATTAGTTGGTATAACAATAGTATCTAATTTATAGATAGATTGAAACTCAAATGCTTCAGTATGAGCAGTTCCAGTCATACCAGATAATTTTTCATATAAACGAAAATAATTTTGAAATGTAATTGAAGCTAATGTTTGATTCTCATTTTGAACCGTTACTCGTTCCTTAGCTTCTATTGCTTGGTGTAATCCATCTGACCATCGACGACCCGGCATCACACGTCCTGTATGTTCATCAATAATCAGTATTTCACCATTTTTAACAAGATAATCCACTTCGCATGCGAATAAAATATGCGCACGAAACGCCGCGTTAACATGGTGCATCAATATAATATTATCTGATGAATATAATGATTCACCTTGAGTCATGATCCCAGATTTAATTAATAATTGTTCGATCAATACTAATCCTTGCTCAGTTAATATAATTTGTCTTGATTTTTCATCAACTGTGAAATATTCTTCTTTTTGTAAATCGTTTGCATTTTTTTTATTTTGTTGAATTATGCTAAAAACCAATTCGTTTATTTTTAAGTATAGTAAAGAAGTATCATCTGATGGGCCGGAAATGACCAATGGGGTACGAGCCTCATCAATCAAAATAGAATCTACTTCATCTACTAATGCATAATATAATCCTCGTTGTACCCGTTCTTCCGGAACAAAAACCATATTGTCACGCAAATAATCGAAGCCATATTCATTATTTGTTCCATAAGTAATGTCTGCTGCATACGCAGCACGTTTCATAGATGCTGATTGTTCTGGTAAATTAATTCCAACAGTTAAGCCTAAAAACTCAAATAATGGTTTATTATTTACTGCATCTCTATGTGCTAAGTAATTATTAACTGTAACGATATGTACTCCTTTACCGCTTAATGCGTTTAAGTAAGCGGGTAAAGTAGCGGTTAAAGTTTTTCCCTCTCCAGTTTTCATTTCCGCGATACAACGATTGTTTAAAACTATTCCGCCCAATAATTGGGAATCAAAAAGACGTATATTAAATATCCTCTTGATAGCTTCACGCACTACAGCAAACGTTTGTGGTAATAGTTCTTCACATTTTATACCTGATTTAATAGATACACGAAACTCGTTAGTTTTAGATGCGAGTTGATTATCATTTAACTTTTCTATGTCTTTTTCCATACAATTTATAATATCCACCACTTTTTGCATACGATGTAGTGCTCGCTCATTTCTATTTTTAAAAATTTTAGTAAGTAATTTAAATGGTGTTATCATAATAATTTATATCTCATTACAATGATGGCGTATTATACAAATAATAACGTGACAATATATTATTCTTATTGAAGATATATTGTTGTATACATATATATTTAACCGTTTTAACAACAGTGATTAATTTATATTATTTTACAATCTATTAAAATAGATGTGAATAAATTGCATGCAATGTATATTTAATGCTATGAATCATGTTGATTAACATAAATATTTTATAGAAAATATTTAAACAGTAAAATTGCATGGATAAGCATAAATTTTTATTTACATAAATTTACATGTTATGTATGTGTTTTAAACACATTATATAGTGCAACATACAACTAATGATTTTATTAATATATTTGATATTCTGAATGTGAAACTATTTAAATAAAGTTTAAAAATTTTCATACATACGAATAAAAAGAAATAAAATATCAAAAAATACTCGTGTATTTCTGATTTTCATAATTACATTGAATTTATAAATTATACATGCCATACTCAGATGTTGTATATATTGTCTATATTATAAGATAAAAATGTTTATTGCAGATAAATTTAAATAATTTTTCGATTTTTATTTAACAAATTAGAATATATGGTTTATAGAATAACTGTATATGTAGTAACACAATAAAATTTTTAAAGAATTAAATAGTAATAATGAGTAAATAATGGGTTTATCTTAAACAAGTCGGATATATTTATGTGTTAAAATTTATGATTGATATTGTCATATTTTATATTTTTAAATATGAATAGATATCTAAAATAATAAAGGTAGGTCAGACGCTTTAGAAAAAGTAGCGATTTCCCATGACTCTTGGCACGATAAAACGGTTTTTAATAATTTATTATTTAGGGTATGCCCAGATTTAAAAGCAATAAAAGAACCGATAAGGTTGTGTCCGCACATAAATAGATCACCAATAGCATCAAGCATTTTATGCCGAACAAATTCATCGTCAAAACGCAATCCATCTTCATTAAGTACGCGATCATCATCAATTATTATAGCTGAATTGAAGCTTCCTCCTAAAGCAAATCCACGAGATTGTAAATCTTTTACATCACGCATAAAACCAAAAGTACGTGCTCGACTAATATTATGAACAAAAGATTCTGAAGAAAAATTAAAAAAACAATGCTGCGTATTAACGTTAATAGCTGGATGATCAAAATCAATAGTAAAATCAAGCGTAAACCCATCAAATGGTCTTAATTCAGCCCACTTATCACCATCTTCAACACGTACAGTTTGTTTTAATCGGATAAATTTTTTAGCGCTGTTAAGTTCTTCTATTCCAGCATCTAATAATAAACATACAAAAGGGTTAGCACTACCGTCCATTATTGGTACTTCAGGAGCATTCAATTCTATAATAATATTATCAACACCTAATCCTGCTTGAGCAGCACTTAAATGTTCAACAGTAAAAATTTGAGTACCGTATTCATTAATCAAACATGTACATAACGCAGTGCTCCCTACTGATTTAATATTAACTTGAAGATCTACAGGAGGATATAAATCAGTACGACGATAAATGATACCAGTATTTGCTGCAGTAGGGCGCAAAGTTAATGTCACTTTTTTACCAGTATGTAACCCTACTCCAGTAATTTGTACAACGCGTTTTAATGTTCGTTGTTTTATCATGATATTATCTCATGTAATTATTATGCCATCACTATATCAAAAAAATTATATAGATATATATTTGTATTTTTATGAAGATTGTTTATCAATATTATCTTTAATTTAATCTTCTTGTTTTCTTAAAAAAGCAGGAATATCTAAATAATCTGTATCCTTATCAATAGTTGTATTCTGCTGATTAACTGTAGCGGATGATGTATGCCTAGATTCCTTGAAAAAGGTAGATACTCTTTGAGAAGAACGATTATGATAATGGTTATTTTGTACTATTTTTTTTTCTTCTTTAATATTTGATCGAATAGCATCTGAACGCTTATCAATACCGATTCCTGTTGCAACCACAGTAACGCGTAATTCGTTATTTATATCTGGATCTAAAGCAGTACCTATTACTACCGTTGCATTATCAGAAGCAAAAGAACGTATAGTATTGCCCACAGTTTCAAATTCATCTAATCGTAGATCTAAACCAGAAGTAATATTTACTAAAACACCACGCGCTCCAGACAAATCAATATCTTCTAATAAAGGACTAGCAATAGCTAATTCGGATGCTTCTTCTGCTCTATCGTCTCCACATCCTACTCCAGCTCCCATCATGGCGTACCCCATTTCCGACATTACTGTGCGTACATCTGCAAAATCTACATTCATTAAACCGGGTCGAGTAATTAATTCCGCAATACCTTGAACTGCCCCTTTTAATACATCATTGGCAGCACTAAATGCATCTAATAATGATATACCTCGTCCTAAAACTTTCAATAATTTATCGTTTGGAATCGTTATAAGTGAATCTACATATTTAGATAGTTCAGAAATTCCTTGTTCAGCAAACACCATACGTTTTTTCCCTTCAAAATTAAAAGGTTTAGTAACTACAGCTACAGTTAAAATACCTAAATCTTTAGCCACTTCGGCTACTATCGGAGCTGCTCCTGTTCCAGTTCCTCCACCCATCCCTGCGGCGATAAAAACCATATCTGCACCTTCTATAGTGGCTTTTAATACATCACGATCTTCTTCTGCAGAGTTACGACCAATTTCTGGATTAGCACCTGCCCCTAATCCTTTAGTAATAGAACTACCAATTTGGATGGTTTGACCTATTGTCATCTTTCTTAAGGCTTGAGCATCAGTATTAACAGCAAAAAAATCTACGCCTTCAATACGTTCACGCAACATATGCTCAACTGCATTACTGCCGCCTCCGCCAATACCTACAACTTTAATTACCGCGTCACTAGTTAATTCCATTGGTTCAAACATAGTTTTCTCCATATTACTTCAATTATTTTAAAAATAAATTTTTAACGGATTTAGCATATTTTTATATTTATAAAAATTTTAAAATTCTTTTTTTAACCAATTATTCATTTTTTTTATCCAACCTTTAATTGTTATTCCTTTTTCTATATCTATCTCATTGTTTAAATGAGATTCTTTTCCATAATGTAACAATCCAATAACAGTAGAATACTGTGGATTTTTGACATCATCTATTATTCCATTCGTGTTGATGGAAGACGCAATGCGAACTTGGGTATGAAATACTTTTTGCGCACAAGCTGACAATCCGTCTATAAGAGATGCTCCACCAGTTAACACAATACCTGCTGCAAGATGATGTTTAATATTGATTTGGCGAAGTTGTGATTGCAATTGTAGTATTTCTTGATTAACTAACATCATTAACTCAATATATCGAGGCTCGATTATTTCTGCTAACATATGACGTTGTAAAATACGAGGGGGTCTACCTCCAACACTTGGCACTTCTATATTTTCTCCCTTGCTAATTAAAGATTCTAAAGCACAACCATAACGTATCTTAATTATTTCTGCATCAGACAATGGTGTTCCAAAAGCATAGGCAATATCACTAGTAACTACATTTCCAGCATATGGAATAACCTTAGTATGACGTAAAGCTCCAGCAGTATATATTGCTATATCCATTGTACCACCACCAAGATCTACAACGCAGACGCCTAACTCACGCTCATCTTCTGTTAAGACAGCATAACTTGATGCCAATCCGGAAAATATCAGTTGATCTACCTGCAATCCACATCGCTCTACTGCTTTAACAATATTCTTAGCCATATCATTATGGCAAGTAATCAAATGGACTTTAGCTTGCATTCTAACCCCAGATAATCCAACTGGATTTTTTATCCCTTCTTGATAATCAATAGCATAATTCTGTGGAATGACGTGTAATATTCGATGTTCATCACGTATTTTAACTGATTTAGCTATATGCACCACATTATCCACATCTGATTGTGTTACCTCTTCTTCTGAAATAGGTACCATACCTATTTCATTTTTACAACTAATATGTTTTCCAGATAAAGAAAGATAAACAGATGAAATTTGACAGCCTGCCATTAATTCTGCTTGATTAATAGAATATTGTACACATTTTATTACTGACTCCAAATTATTTACTCCTCCTTTATCCATACCACGCGATGGACAATATCCTAATCCAACAATATTTATTATTCCATCGGGCAAAACTTCACCTACCATTGTAGTAACCTTAGCTGTGCCAATTTCTAATCCTACTAGTAATTTTTTATCTGAAGTTTTGATCATATTTGTATTTGCCCTTATTTATTTTTTCTTTATTTATTATAAAGCACGGGAGTAATCGAATTGGAAATCCATCTTATAGCAAATCCTGATTGATAACGTAAATCTATATAATCAATATATTTATTATTGTTATTAATTTCTTGAAGAAGAACAGGATAAATTTTAATGAAATAATATAATCGTTCGATTATATTATTTCTACCTAATTTTAGATGAATATTATCTTGTAAAATCAGTTCCCATGAATAACGTATATCCATTTGTATTGATTTTATTTGAAATGTGTTAGACTTTAATATTGCATTAAATATGTGGTAATTAGTTAATACAGCTTTTTCACTGCCTTTTGGTCCATATAGATATGGAATTTTTGTGTCGTTATCTTGATTTTGGTATTCTTTAGGTATACTAAAAATAGTTCCTGCTACACTAATGGTTTGTGAATTATTCCAGTACGCTAATGGAACATACTCTACTATGTGTAGCTTTAACGTGTCTGGCCATTGCTTCCTTATACTCACTTGCTGAATCCATGGTAAATATTCAATTTCTTTTTGAATAATATTAATATCCTGAGTTATAAATGTACCTAATGCGCCTAATTTTATTATTATTCGATTAATATCTGTATTAGTAGTATAACGACGATTTCCAGTTACTATTATATAAGATACAGGATAGCGACAAGAATTATAAATCCATGTTTTTATACAATAAAAAATCCAAATAACACCAATTACAGCGATAATTAATAATATCCAATCTAATAATGAATAACGAAATTGATAATACCTGCCTAGCTTTAAACTATGTTTAGTTATTGTGTTTTTACGTGTGTTTAACACTGCCTGCAGTGTTTTAGTGATCTATTTATTTTCATGATTTTACTATCATAAAATTTATTGTTATCTCATGCATACTTATATTTTATACTGTTTATTATGATAATTTTATATATATATTGTTATTTTTTAATGATTAATTCGCGCACAATCTCACTAACTGTACCTGCTCCTTGAATTAAGAGCAAATCATTATTTTTCAAGAATTGAGTTAGTATATCTGATAACATCTGCGTGCTTGATATAAATATTGGATTAATTTTCCCATGTTTACGAATGGTACAACACAGAGATTGACTGTCTGCTCCTAAAATAGGTGTTTCACCAGCAGAATAAACATCTAGTATTAAAAGAATATCTACATTAGAAAGTACATTAACGAAATCATTGTATAATTCTTTTATACGTGTATACCTATGAGGTTGAAATACCATAATTAATCGTCTATCAGGCCATCCAATTCGAGCTGTTGTAATAGTAGCATATAACTCAGCAGGATGATGTCCATAGTCATCTATTAATATAAATTCTCCTATTTGACGATTTATTTTATTTAAAGGATAATGACCTAGATTTTCAAAACGTCGTTGCGTTCCTTGAAAATATAACATAGTTTTAAGAATATGTTCATCACTAATTCCTTCTTCAGTTGCTACAGCAATAGCAGCCGTAGCATTAAGTGCGTTATGGCAACCAGGGACATTTAAAGTTACCTTTAATTTTGATTTATTTGGACGTAATACAGTAAAACTACTTTTTTCTATATTTTGATGATAATCAAAAACATGTAAATCAGCATTCTTATTAAAACCATAAGTGATAATTTTTCTATTAATCTTGGGTAAAATCTCACAAATTATGGGATCATCAATGCAAACCACAGCATGTCCATAAAATGGTAGATTATGCAGAAAACTAATAAATGCTTTTTTAAGACATTTGAGATTACCTTGATATGCATTTATATGATCAGTATCAATATTAGTAATTACCTCTACTATGGGATGTAAATGCAAAAATGAACCATCACTTTCGTCTGCTTCTACGATTAAATAACGACTATATCCAAGGCGAGCATGCGCACCTTCCGATTTTACTACACCTCCGTTTATAAAAGTTGGATTTAACCCTGACTCAGTATAAATATTAGCTATCATTGCTGTAGTAGTAGTCTTTCCATGCGTTCCAGAAACAGCTATTCCATATTTAAATCTCATGAGTTCAGATAACATTTCTATTCGTTTAATAATAGGAATTCGAGCTTGTCTCGCAGCTAAAATTTCCGGATTATTTGGAGTAATAGCACTAGATATGACGATAACATTAGCGTTATTTATATTACTATACTTATGGCCAAAATAAATTTTTACCCCTATCTCAAGTAAGTGACGGGTCGCATTATTATGTACAATATCAGAACCAGTAATATCATAACCTTCATACATTAATACTTCTGCAATGCCGCACATACCAGTTCCACCGATTCCAACAAAATGTATTTTTTTGATATGATTCATTATTAACATAACATCTCTTGATGTAAATAATGGTATATTAGGCATATCCATTCAATATATTTTAATATTTTCTATATATCAAAAATTGAAATTATTAGTATATTTATTTTTTTAAATATTCAATTATTAGTTTAGAAACTTGTTGGGTTGCATTAGGCATAGCCACACCTCTAGCGCGTTGAGCCATACTGCATAATGTTTTTCTGTCCCAAGATTCTAGCACTGTACTAACATAATCACTTGTAAAGTTTTTCTGTTCAATAATTTTTGCTGCTCCTACTTGTACTAAAGGCATAGCATTCCAATATTGTTGACGGTCTTTATGATGTATAAAAGGTACAAATATTGCCGGCAATCCTACGACCGACACTTCGCTTACTGTTAATGCACCAGCGCGAGAAATCAATATATCTGCCCAAGAATATGCTTGAGCTATATCATCAATAAATTTTACAATTTTATGAGAGTTTTGTTTTATTTTTTGGTAAGCCCATTTTACTTTTTTGAAATCTTGCTCTCCAACTTGATGCCATATGATCAGTTTATTAGATAATTTTTCTGCCATGTTTGGAATAATTTTGTTTAATATATGAGCCCCTTGACTACCTCCAACGACCAAAACACGAATAGGGCCGACACGGCCTTGCCATCGTTGAACTGGATTTGGAATTGCCAATATTGTTTGTCGTATTGGGTTTCCTACTATTTTAGCATTAGGAAAGGTATTAGGAAATCCCTGTAATACTTTTGCAGCAAATATTGATAAATACCGATTAGTTAAACCAATAATTCTATTTTGTTCGTGTATTATTAACGGAATACCACACGTCCATGCTGCTAATCCACTAGGACCAGAGACATATCCACCCATTCCTAAGACTATATCAGGTTTCCAATGTTTTATAATTTTCCGTGCTTGATATACTGCTAAGCAAATATATAACGGCATTATACACTTGATGTGTAATTTTTCGCCATGCCACCTTTTAATACGAATAAATTTAATATCAATACCATATTTGGGAACTAGTTTAGCTTCAATACGATCTGCAGTACCCAGCCAAACAACTTGATATCCATTATCAATCAAGTAATGAGCTACTGACAATCCTGGAAATACATGCCCTCCACTACCACCTGCTACTATCAAAATTCTTTTTTTTTGATTCATTTTTTCGTGCTCTTCAAAAAAGCTTGATCTTTAGATAAACGTGTTTCAAAATCTATTCTTAATAACAGCATGCTTGCCATTACTGTAGCTAAAAAACTAGACCCTCCATAGCTAATAAACGGTAATGTTAACCCCTTAGTGGGTAATATTCCGCTAACAGTTCCTATATTGATAAATATTTGTAATCCAAACCAAATACTGATAGAACAAGCCAAAATACCAGAAAATCTATGATTAATATTCAAAGCGCTATATCCAATAGTCATGGCACGAAACACAACTATAAATAACATAAACAATACTAAAATTGCTCCAAAATATCCTAATTCTTCTGCAAGGATAGAAAAAATAAAATCAGTGTGAGCTTCAGGTAAATATTCTAACTTAAGTATAGAATTTCCTAATCCTTCTCCAAAACATTTTCCGCGACCAAATGCCATTAATGATTGAGTTAATTGATAACCACTGCCAAATGGATCTTTCCATGGATCCCAAAATGTAAGTATACGTTGTATACGATACGGTTTAATTACAATCAATAATGCAATTAAAAATATATTAGATACAAAAATCAATGCTAACTGCCATAATTTGGCTCCGAAAAGAAATAATATAGACAAAGTGGTAATAAATAGAATAATAATACTACCAAAATCAGGTTGCGCTAATAATAATATAGCTAATAGTATCATGATTACTATGGGTTTAGATATATCCCAAAAATTAGCACGTATTTCTTTTGATTTACGCGTTAAATAATTGGAAAGATAGCAAATAAAAAACAACTTTGATAATTCTGCAGGTTGAATACATAACGAACCCAACATTATCCAACGTGACGCTCCATTAGTGGAATTATTTAATATTAATGCTATTATTAACGTTATGTAACTATACAATAACATTATAAAACTATAATTCTGCCAAATTATCATTGGTATTCTTAAAATAACTACAGATAATAGGAATGTTATACTATAATAAATAATTACACGCTTTATGAAATAGTATGGATCATTCACTAATCGTATTCCAATAGGAATCGATCCTGAACTAATGATAATAAAACCAATACAAATTAATCCCAATACAAACCAAAAAAACAGACGATCATATAATACATCAATATGTGATAATTTTTTTTTATGCGATTTTAATAAGTGATTAATAATTTTTTCTTTTAATACTCTCATTGTCCAAATTCTCGTGCAAAATAGGTAAACATATATCCACGCGTTGCAAATGATTTAAATTGGTCCAAACTAGAGCAAGCTGGAGATAACAAAACTATGTCTTTTTCTTTTGTACGACGATTAATAATTCGCATTGCTTGTATCATTGTATTTGTGAGAATGACATTGTCAAAACCTAGTTCTGTCAATAATAATCCATCTTTTCCGAAGCAATAAAGGTGTATTTCATATTGTTTAATTAAACGTTTTAATGTAGAAAAATCAGCTAATTTTCCATCACCTCCCAGCATCAAATGTAGTGTCCCAGATAATGTTAAGTTGTTAATAGCTTCTGTAGTTGCATTAACATTAGTAGCTTTAGAATCATTAATCCAGCTAACTCCATGGTTTTTATAAACCAATTGACAACGATGCGTTAGTCCAGAGAATTGACACAATACCTTTAAAGAAATAGAATGAGGAATATTAAAAATATCTGATAATGCTAAAGCGGATAATGCGTTAATATAATTAATGCGACTATTGATTTTCATTGAGGAACAATTAAGCACGTATTCGTTGCGTGCGATTATCCAATTATCTCCTTTATAATGTTTCAGATGATAATCTGCGGAATCTTCATTTATACCGAAACTCACACAGTAATCATAACCATCATATATGGGTTCTGTTAAAGGATCTAAAGCATTCATTACACAAACTGTAGCATTTTTATAAATTTTTTGCTTAGAAAGATAATATTGCCTTAATCCACCGGGATAACGATCCATGTGGTCTTCGCTAATATTCAAAATTATCGCTGCTTTTGCGCGTAAACTATAAGTTGTATCTAATTGAAAACTTGAAATCTCCAATATATACAATTGATATGATTTATTTAATAAAGAAAGAGCAGGTACGCCTATGTTTCCTGCAACACCAACATACCAGCCAACACCCTGAACTATCCTAGAAATTAATTGGGTTACTGTGCTTTTTCCGTTAGATCCAGTAATAGCTATTATCGGAGCAGTTACCTCCCGAGCAAACAATTCAATATCACCAATAATCTCTACTCCTGATTTTAATGCTTCAATTAAAATAGGATGATCTAATCGTACTCCAGGACTAACTACAATTAATGTAGCACTTAATAACCATATATCGTTAAACGCACCCAAATAATACTTTACAATATGTGGTAATTGACTTATCCCTGGAGGATGCGCACGAGTATCTATTACTTTTGGTATTATACCACGAGCTAAAAAAAAATTAACACAAGATAAACCCGTAATTCCTAAACCGATAATCACAACTTGTGATCCTCGATAATTATTCATATTTTTATTACCGTATTTTCAAAGTAATTAATCCAAATAGAACCAATATTAATGATATAATCCAAAATCGAACTATAAGTCGAGGTTCTGGACAACCTTTTAATTCAAAATGATGATGAATCGGTGTCATTTTAAATATTCGTTTTTTAAATAATTTGAAATAAATTATTTGCAAGATCACAGATATGGTTTCTATTACAAATACGCCGCCCATAATTAATAATAAACACTCTTGACGTAATAATACTGCAATTATTCCAAGCGTACCTCCAAGTGATAAAGAACCTACATCACCCATAAATATTTGAGCTGGATAAGTATTAAACCATAAAAATCCAATACCAGCACCAATAATGGCAGCGCATACAATTATTAATTCTCCAGAAAGAGCAAGGTAAGGAATATGTAAACAATAAGAAAAATATATATCACTAGTTATAGATGCGACTAAAGCTAAGCCAGCCGTAATTAATATTATGGGCATAATAGCTAATCCATCTAATCCATCAGATAAATTAACTGAATTACTTGTTCCAACAACGACAAAATACGCTAGTACAATATACCAAATACCTAATTGTGGCATAAAATTTTTAAAAAATGGCACTACTAATTGTGTAGATACAATGTTGTGGTCTAATATAAACATAGTAATAATCAACGTTAATGCAATTAACGATTGCCAAAAATATTTGTGTAATGCACTTAAACCGACAGTACTTTTTCTTTTTATTTTTAAAAAATCATCAATTAATCCTAATATCCCATATGTTATTAATATAAATGATACATACCATACATATAAGTTAGACAAATCAGCCCACATCATTACCGATATAAAAATAGATAGAAGTATTATAATTCCACCCATAGTGGGCGTACCTTGCTTTTGAATATGTGCTTTTGGTCCATTCTCACGTACTATTTGAAAAAAACGTAAATTATGAAATCGTTTAATTACATAAGAACCTATCCCCAAAGAAATAAATAATGCTAACAATAAACTAGCAATAACCCTAAAAGTTAAATGACAAATAATACTAAAATTAGATGAATATAGTACTAATAGATGCTTTATCAACCAAAAGAACATTTCTTTTCATCCTTGATAGCATTGATTATTTTCTCCATTTCAAAAACACGAGATCCTTTTACTAACACGCTAATTGATGTATAACTAGATAACATTTTTTTAATATAAATAATTAATTTGTGTTTATTTCTAAAATGTTCTCCTCTTCCAGACATTTTAGAAATAAAATAACTGGCGCTACCAATAGTAAGAATTTTATTTATATTTGTCGTTGCGATTAATTTACCAATATAAGAATGATATTTCATCTCTTTATATTTCCCTAATTCTGACATATCACTAACTACTAATATGCGATAACCTGGCATTGTGGTTAATACGTGAATTGCAGATATCATAGAACCAACATTAGAGTTATAAGTATCATCCAACAATACTTTACCTTCACCTAAAATAATTGGAAACAACCTACCAGGTAACGGTTTTACATTTTCCAATCCAGTAACTACTTCCGATAACCCCGCGCCTACAGAAAACGCAAGAGCGCTAGCGGCTAAAGCATTAGATATATTATGTCTACCCAACATTGGTAGCAATATTGGAGAGATCCCATATGGGCTGTGCAAAAGAAACCGCATTCCATTTTTTTCAGAAATAATATTACTTGCAAAAAAATCTACACCAATATTAGTATGCAAAGAAAAATTCCATATAGATTTTCCTCGTAATATTTTACGCCACAAATACAAAGCATGGTTATCTGCATTTATAATACCTTTTCCACGTGAATCTAATTCAGAAAAAATCTTTCCTTTCTCTTTTTTTATTTTGGTTAATGATCCAAATCCTAATAAATGTGATGGGTAAATATTGTTTACTAAAGCTGAATTAGCAGAAACGATCTTGCTTAATTGTATCAGTTCTCCTGGATGACTCGAACCTAATTCAATGATTGCAAAATTATTTTGTTTGGTTAAACGTAATAAAGTGATTGGAACTCCAACTGTATTATTAAAGTTACCTTGTGTTGCGACTGTATTCCCACAATTCTTTAGTATAGATGTGGTCATTTCTTTTACTGATGTTTTACCACTGGACCCAGTTATAGCAACAACTTTTGCTGACACTTGTTGACGTACCCAATGTGCTAACATTAGCAAAGCATAACGAGTATTAGGTACAATTAATTGAGGAACATCTAATAACATATAATTACTTACTAATAATGCTTTAGCGCCAGAATCGATGGCTTGGGCGGCAAAATCATGACCATCAAAACATTTACCTATCAGTGCTACAAACATACATTGTTTGTAAATAGTATTCGAATTAATAGTAATGGAATTAATGATTAAATCTATACCAACATGTTTTGCATTTAAAATTGGCGCTATTTTACAAAGACTAAATGGAATCATGATAAAGTTATTTTTAAAAATTTTTTTACTATGTCTTGATCAGAATGATATATGCGATTATTTCCTATAATTTGGTATTTTTCATGGCCTTTTCCAGAAATCAATATGATATCTTCTGAACACGCTTGGGAAATAACAGTGCGTATCGCACTATAACGATTTTTAATAATTTTAATAATTTTTTTTGAATTTGATAGACTTACACCATACATAATATCATTTACGATTGATTGTGGTTCTTCAGTACGTGGATTATCATTAGTAATAATAATGCGATCAGCATATTGTTTTGCAACATAACCCATTAAAGCACGTTTACTTTGATCTCTGTCGCCTCCGCAACCAAAAACGCACCATAATTGGCCATAACAATATTGCCTAATTGAAATCAGCACTTTTTTTAATGCATCAGGAGTATGTGCATAATCTACTATAATTGTAGGACGCCCATTAGAACCAAATACTTCCATTCTACCAATTATAGGCTGTAATTGAGATGATGCGTGAACTAATAACGATAAAGGATATCCCAATACTAATAATGCGCCTAAAGCCAATAATAAATTATTAACATTAAATTCTCCTAATAATTGGCTATGAATTATTCCGCCTCCCCAACTTGAATCAAAAATAATGTTTGTATAGTGCAAGTAATAATTCACTTTGATCACAGATATCCATTTACCTTTCCAAAAAAACGGTAAATTTCTTGTTGTGGTTACTGCAACTGCCTGTGGTAAATAATACAACCATCGGCAACCAATAAGATCATCAGCATTGATAACATATTTCTCTACATGTAATTCATTAAATAATCGCCATTTAGACATTAAATATTGCTCCATGTTACCATGATAATCTAAATGGTCATGACTTAAATTGGTAAATATAGCAACTTTAAAATATAAAGCATCTACACGATGTTGAGATAATCCATGTGATGATATTTCCATTGCAACAAATACAATCTTATCTTTAATAAATTGATCTAATATTTTTTGAGTATCAATAGCAGAACAAGTCGTATTGTCGGATAAAGACATATTATCTAATATCCCGTTACCTAACGTACCCATCACAGCACTTTTCTCCCCTAATAATTGAACCCAACTAGCTAATAAATGTGTAACAGTAGTTTTCCCATTAGTGCCAGTTACACCAACTAAATTCAAAAAACGGGATGGATGATTATAAAAGATTCCTGCCATATCAGATAAATGCTGTGATAAATGATTTATATAAACTACAGGTATTTCATTTGTATGATAACTATATTTTTTAGATATTGTTGTATTGTTCCAAGATTCTGAAAGAACTGCTGCGGCTCCTTTTTTAATTGCATAATCAATATATAATCTTCCGTCAGTCCTATAACCCTTGACCGCTATAAACAAATTTCCTAATGTAACATCTCTACTGTCCAATTGTATTCCTGTTAATATGGGACTAACAGAATTATTAGAAACGCATGGTAGAAGAAATTTATATAAATTATGTAATTCATGCATATAATTTTTTTATTAAAAAGATTGTAATATTTTTAAATTATTGTAAAAAATCTGGAGCAATATTCATTATTTTTAACGTATTGCCCATAACTGCACGAAACACTGGCGTAGATACCATATTTCCATAATAGTGACCATTTTTAGGATCATTTATAACTACTGCTAAAGCAAATCTAGGATTACTCGCTGGAGCTACTCCAGCAGCACATGCAATATACTTGTTAATATATTTTCCATGTGATCCTACTGTCTTGACAGTACCAGTTTTTACTGCAACCCGATATCCTTTAATCGTTTCCTGATAACTATTACCTGGTAACAATACGCTCTCCATCATATCTAGAACAGCGCGTACTAACGGTCTTGGAAAAACTTGATGTCCTAATGTTAAAGGAGAATCAACTCGTATGATAGAAAGTGGTTTAGATACTCCCATCCCGCCAATAGTAGCATAAACTTTAGCCAATTGTAATGGGGTAATCATTAAGCCATATCCATAAGAGAATGTGGCTCGTTCTATATCTGACCAACATTTATCATATGGGTATACCCCGCTACTTTCCCCTATTAAGCCTATATTAGTCGTCTTACCCATTCCAAAATTTAAATATGTGTTTACTAGAGTTGTTGCGGGCATGGATAACGCTAATTTAGAAACACCAACATTACTAGATTTTTTCAATATTTCTCCAATAGTTAATTTATCACGATAAATTACATCCTTGACTTGATGTCCATTAATCACATAAGGAGATGTATTCACAACAGTACCTGTTGTTATTATGTTGTGTTTTAATGCAGCCATAACCACAATAGGTTTTACTGTTGAACCTGGCTCAAATGCATCAGTAATAGCACGATTACGCATAACGGATTTATTAGTAACAGATAAATTATTTGGATTATATGATGGATAATTCGTCATAGCCAAAATTTCTCCAGTATTAATGTCTATTAATACTACGCTCCCAGACTCTGCCTTATTTATACGTATAGCATTATTTAATTCATGATATGCTAAATATTGTAGACGTTCATCGATACTTAAAACAATATTTTGAGAAGCTTGTCCATTTTCTATAGTAGTTTCCTCAATTGTTCTACCAAATCTATCTTTTCGTATTACTTTTGTTCCGGGTTGACCAGATAACGAAGTATTGAAGCTTTTTTCTATACCTTCGATACCTTGACTATCTATATCTGTTATTCCTATTAAATGCGCAGTTATACACCCAGCAGGATAATACCGTTTTGATTCTTGTTGTAAATATACTCCCGGTAATTTAAGTTGACTAATACGCTGAGAAACAGAAGGATCTATTTGTCGCGCTAAATAAATAAATCGCCCTGTAGCATGATTACTAATAAGAGATGATAGCTTGTCTAATGATATATTTAATATTTTAGATAACATTCTCCAACGACAGATCTCAGAAGAGATACCGCCATTCCTATTAATTTTATAAGGATCCATCCAAACTGAATCAGCCGGTATACTAATTGCTAGCAATTGACCCATTCTATCAGTAATGAAACCCCGAGGGAACGAGATATGTTGCACACGCAATGAACGCAAGTTTTCCTCATTAATTAACTTATTAGAATAAATGATTTGTAAATAAGTCAATCTTAATAGCAAGATAATTAATATAAAAAAAATACAACTGTACAATAAGTTAAAACGTGTACTGCTTAAAATTAATTGGAAATTATAAGGTTTAAACTTCATACAACACATATCAAGTCATCATATGAGGACATATGACGTTGAATAAGTAATTTTATATATATATTAATATACATTTTATTAGGTCAGTGGAATATATTATTTTGTGTTGGATCTACATAATGCATTTGTAATTTATTTATAGCAATGCCTTCAATACGACTATGATCAGATAATATTTTTTCTTCAAGAATCAAATTTCTCCATTCAGTATCTAAAGCATCTTTTTCCAACAAAAGTTTCTCACGATCCATAATCATGGATCTAGTATGATAAGTTACTAAAATCACTAGCATTGCTGACGTTAATACCAACAACAATAAAAGTAATTGTTGTTTACCATGAAAAAATAGATCATCATAAATAATACTAATAAGATTATATTGTTTTTTTTTCATCGCACTTAAATAAATAATTTTTCAGCACAACGTAATATCGCGCTGCGAGCACATGTATTTCTTTTAATTTCTTGTTTTGAGGGCATTAATTTTCCCATATCTTTTAGTTTATGTTTACTCTTATATTTATTGAATATTTGATAATCTGTTAATGGAATTTTGGGAGGCATGGATATGATACAACTATGATCACGAATAAAATTTTTTACTAAACGATCTTCTAAAGAATTAAAACTAATTACTACTAATCTTCCTAGTGGAGATAGCATCGCCAATGAATCCTCCAATACCTGTATTATTTCTTCTAATTCATTATTAATATACATTCTAATTGCTAAAAAACTTTTAGTTGCAGGATGCTTATGCATACTACGATATGGAACAATATCGCAAATTAATTTAGATAAAATAATGGAACGTACAATAGGTTTATACCGTCTTGTAGATACAATAACTTTAGCAATAATTTTAGCGAATCTTTCTTCTCCGAAAGTTTTCAATACCCAAATAATATTTTCTAATGAAGCTTTTGATAACCATTCAGCAGCAGATTGTCCACTACTAATATCCATACGCATATCCAAAGGACCGTCTCTCATAAACGAAAATCCTCTGCTATCATCATTCAATTGAAATGCACTCACCCCTAGGTCTAATAGAATGCCATTTACTGATCCAATAAGTCCCATATTGTTAATATGTTTGTTTATTTTGGAAAATGTACTGTGTATTATCGTAAATCTACTATCTCGGTCGGCTATTATTTTTCCAATTTTTATAGATGTCCAATCTCTATCAATCGCTAATAAACGGCCTTGTTTAGTTAATTTAGATAAAATTAACTTAGAGTGTCCTCCTAAACCAAATGTTCCATCAATGTACACTCCTGTTGAGTTAATATTCAATGCTTGTATCGCTTCTTCTAACAAGACACTTTTATGGTCGTAGTTGGTATGAAATATATGCATAACAATCAAAATATAAATAAGTCATATATGTATACTTAATTTTTTTTATAAATATAAAATATCTGATCATAATAAAATTATTAAATACACGCCATTCTATGCTGCATTATATTTAGTGTCTATAAAAATGTTTAATAATTGTAATATATTCTTATACCTTATGTTTAAGGTACTAAAATGTTCTTATTATTATTTTAAATAATGCGTAGAGCACATCATCATTATAAATAATAATAATACGAAAATTAATTCTAAACACTATAATATTACTATTATAATATTCTGTTTCCATAGTATTAGTAGTTGACAAGTAATATTCAATAGATTTAAAATAAGTTTAATGTAATAAATTATTATTTGAATGTGATATTGTTAGTTATCGTTTATACATGATTATAAAACATCATGCATATATTTGTTTTTAACATTCATGGGACATGGATAATCTATGAGTCAACAAATCATTATTTTTGATACAACTTTACGAGACGGTGAACAATCTTTACAAGCGAGCTTGAATGTAAAGGAAAAGTTACAAATCGCTTTTGCTTTAGAACGATTAGGAGTAGATATTATGGAAGTCGGATTCCCAATATCTTCTCCGGGAGATTTTGAGTCAGTACGCACAATAGCTAAACAAATAAAAAATAGTTTAGTATGTGCCTTGGCTAGATGTGTTGATAAAGATATCGACATTGCGGCAGAAGCATTAAAAGTTGCTAAAAACTTTCGTATTCATATATTTTTACCTACCTCAACCGTACATATTCAATCTAAATTGAATAAAAACTTTAATCAAATTATAGAAATGACCATTCATGCAATACATTACGCAAGAAAATATACTGATGATATAGAATTTTCTTGCGAAGATGCTGGACGCACTACTATAGACAATTTGTGTCGTATTGTTGAAATTGCCATTCAATCCGGAGCAAGTACAATTAATATTCCTGATACAGTAGGTTATACAATTCCAAATCAATTTGGCCAAATTATTGCTTCTCTATATAATCGTGTTCCTATCATTGATAAAGCTATTATTTCAGTGCATTGTCATAATGATTTAGGTATGGCAGTAGGTAATGCCATTTCAGCCATACAAGCAGGCGCTAGGCAAATTGAAGGTACTATAAATGGTATTGGTGAACGAGCAGGAAATACTGCACTAGAAGAGGTAATTATGGCCATTAAGGTACGAGAGGATTTATTGAATGTGCATACTAATATTCATTGTCAAGAAATTTATAGGACTAGTCAAGTAATTAGTCAATTATGCAATATGCCTATTCCGGCCAATAAAGCAATAGTTGGATCAAATGCTTTTTCTCATTCTTCAGGTATTCATCAGGATGGTGTATTAAAAAATAGAAAAAATTATGAAATTATGACTCCAGAAAGTATTGGTTTAAAAGATATTAAATTAAATCTTACATCTCGATCTGGGAGAGCGGCTGTAAAATATCATATGCAGGCAATGGGTTATCAAGAAAGTGATTATGATATGGATAAGTTATATGATGTTTTTTTAGAACTTGCAGATAAAAAGGGACAGGTGTTTGATTATGATCTAGAAGCTTTAGCATTTATTAATAATCAACAAGAACAATCAGAATTCTTCAGATTAAAGTGCTTTAATGTACATTCTAGTTCTTCTGGAATCGCTACCGCTTTAGTAAAATTGTATTGCGGAGAAAAAATATGTGCTTATTCAGCAACTGGAAATGGACCGATAGATGCGATTTATGAAGCATTAACACATATTACAAAATTGTCTATAAATTTAGAGAAATATCAACTTAATGCAAAAGGGAATGGTCGCAATGCATTAGGGCAAGTAGATATTGTTGTGTCATATGAAGGTCGTAATTTTCATGGAGTCGGATTAGATACAGATGTAATAGAATCTTCAGTTAAAGCTATGATCCATGTTTTAAATAACATTTGGCGTGCAAAACAAGTAATAATTCAACGAAAATACTTACAAAAGGACAATCACTAATAATTTGAAAAACCTAAATATTTATGAACATTAATTATCGAATTGCAATGTTACCAGGGGATGGTATTGGACCAGAAATTACAAAACAAGTGTATAAGGTTTTAAATGTAATAAGGAAAAAATTCCAAATCAACATTATTACTACAGAACATAAGGTAGGGGGGGATGCGATTGATAGTGAAGGCGCTCCTTTACCTAATAGCACTTTAAAATATTGTGAACAATCAGATGCAATACTGCTTGGAGCGGTAGGAGGACCACAATGGGATCATTTAAAAGGCTCAGATAGACCGGAGCAAGGTGCTTTATTAGCTTTACGCAAGCATTTTAATTTATTTGCTAATTTAAGACCTATATATCTTTCTAACACATTAAAAGAGTTATCTCCTTTAAATGTAAAAATAATTCCAAATGGAATTGATATTATATGTGTACGTGAATTAATTGGAGGTATTTATTTTGGAAGGCCACAAGGACGTTTAGGGGCAGGTTCGCATGAATATGCTTTTGATACTGCTATTTATCATCGATTTGAAATAGAACGCATTGCTAACATTGCCTTTAAATTAGCCCAAATAAGACGAAAGCATGTATCTTCTATAGATAAAGCAAATGTACTTTATACTTCTATGCTATGGAGAGAAGTGGTATCACAGGTTGCAAAAAATTATCCAGATGTTGAATTAGAACATTTGTACGTCGATAATGCTAGTATGCAATTAATCAACAATCCATCTAAGTTTGATATTATTTTATGTTCAAATTTATTTGGTGATATTTTATCTGATGAGTGCGCTATGATAAGCGGATCGATTGGTACGCTACCTTCTGCTAGTATTAATGAGTACGACTTTGGTTTATATGAACCCGCTGGAGGATCTGCTCCAGACATTGCAGGTAAGAATATTGCTAACCCTATTGCACATATTCTTTCTACCGCATTATTATTTAGATATAGTTTAAAATTAAATCATGTTGCAATTTCAATCGAAAAAGCAGTGTCTGAAGCACTAACGTTGGGGTATCGAACGTTTGATATAGCGTCAGAATGCGGAAAAAGTATCGGTACTAATGAAATGGGCGATATCATAGCTTCTTTAATTCACAATAAAGGATAAAAATAATATGGGAAAATCCTTATACCAAAAATTATATGATATGCATATCGTATATGAAAATAAAGATGACGTTCCAATATTATATATTGATCGACATTTATTGCATGAAGTTACATCTCCACAAGCTTTTGAAGCACTACGTTTAAAAAAACGTATGGTTAGACAACCAAATAAAACATTTGCTACTATGGATCATAACGTTCCTACTACAACAAAAAATATCAATGTTTCTGGAAACATGGCTAAAAAGCAATTAGATAGATTGACGAAAAACTGCAAAGATTTTGGGATTAAATTATTTGATTTAAATCATCCTTATCAAGGAATCGTTCATGTATTTGCTCCAGAACAAGGTATTACATTACCTGGTATGACTATTGTATGTGGAGATTCTCATACTGCTACTCACGGAGCTTTTGGTGCTTTAGCATTTGGAATAGGAACTTCAGAGATAGAACATGTATTAGCGACACAAACTTTAAAACAAATTCGATACAAATCTATGCAAGTAAACTTATTAGGTGTTATTGCTCCTCAGATTACAGCTAAAGATATAATTCTAGCAATTATTGGAAAAGTTGGACATGGGGGAGGATCTGGTTATGTAGTAGAATTTTGTGGATCTGTTATCAGTTGTTTAAGTATGGAAGAACGTATGACTCTTTGCAATATGGCCATCGAAATGGGCGCAACTTCTGCTTTAATAGCGCCAGATAAAATTACTTATGACTATTTAAAAAATCGTAAATTCTCGCCAATCGGAAAAAACTGGGAACAAGCATTATTACATTGGAAAACATTATATTCCGATCATGATGCCCATTTTGATAAAACATTCAATTTTGATGTATCTAATGTTAAACCGCAAATAACTTGGGGAACTAATCCTAGCCAAGTAATCTCTATTGATCAACCGATTCCATCTTTAGAATCTTTTATAGACCCTATAGAACGTAATTCTGCTGAACGAGCTTTAACTTATATGAAACTCCAACCGAATACGTATTTAACAGATATTTCTATTGATAAAGTATTTATAGGATCATGCACTAATTCACGCATTGAAGATTTGCGTGCAGCAGCGCAAATCATTAAGGGACAGCATATTTCTAACAGTACACAAGCAATAGTAGTGCCTGGATCTAAATTAGTAAAAAAACAGGCGGAAGAGGAGGGGTTGGATAAGATCTTTATACAAGCAGGATTTGAGTGGCGATTACCTGGTTGTTCTATGTGTTTAGCTATGAATAATGATAGACTTAATATAGGTGAACGTTGTGCTTCCACTAGTAATCGTAATTTTGAAGGTCGTCAAGGCCGTGGAAGCCGCACTCATTTAGTAAGCCCGGCAATGGCTGCAGCTGCAGCCATTGCCGGGCATTTTGTAGATATCCGAAAAAATAAATGATGTAAAAGGATGTATATATGTCTCAATTTATTCAACACACCGGTGTAGTTTTACCGCTTGACATTTCTGATGTCGACACTGACAACATAATCCCAAAACAATTTTTACAGGCTATTACTCGTGTAAACTTTGGGTTATACTTATTCTTTAATTGGCGCTTTCTTGAAAATACACCTAAAATTTTGAACACAAGCTTTGTGCTAAATAAACCATGTTATAAAAATGCTAGCATTTTATTAACTCAAAGAAATTTTGGGTGCGGATCATCTCGTGAACATGCAGTATGGGCGCTTATAGATTATGGGTTTAGAGTTATCATAGCACCAAGTTTTGCGGATATCTTTTACAAAAATAGCTTTAACAACCGTTTGTTACTCATAACTTTACCAGAGCTACAAGTAAACGATTTATTTAAAGAAATTTCAACACAAAAAAAAGGTATGTCCTTGACTGTAAATTTATATGAACAAATTATTTATACATATGATAATAAAAAAAAATATTTATTTAAAATAAATGATTTTTATAGAAATTGTATGCTTAACGATATAGATGATATCAATTTAACTTTACAATATGATGCTGTTATTAAGAAATATGAAGACAACCAGCCAATATATTTAAAATAAATACCCCAACAGATATGTTGTATAATATATATATATTTATATAAATTAAAATAGAAATAAATGTTAAAAATTATCTAAAAATTTATAATCCTCGATTATTATAATTTATTTAATTTTTAATATTGTCTAATTAACAATTAATTTATCTGAACATATAGATATGATAGATCTATTATTGAAAACAAACACGATTAAAAACGTTTATTTAATATAAATAATCGAAAAATTTAAAAAATAAAACTACCAAAATTTTTTCGTGTTATTCTAATAGACACGCATTAGGATCTTCTTGCTATATGGAAAAAGACAACATATTTTTGTAAAATATAAAACATAAAAACAATATTGAGATATGTACATAAACATTATGGTCTTAAATTCAAGAATTATTATATATAGTACATAATGATTGCTAAAATTATAATAAAATATCTCAATAACATTGTTTAATTAATACAAAGTGTGTAGCTAATAATAGCTCTAAGTAATACATAAAAATTATTTTTTGACTCAATCAAAAATTTAGTTTTTTGATAAAAAATGCATCAAAATAGTTTAATCGATAAAATTAAGTTTTTTTTTAAAAACATTTTTGTTAATTTAATTGTTTTTATATTCTATACTCAATTTTATTTTTTAGCTCATGCGTCTGATTGTATAAAAATTCCTATGATCAGCGATTTTTCTTATGTTGATCAGTCTATCTATGTTCAATCTGATGAATTAGATATCTATTATCCTAAAAAAATTCTCTTTTCTGGACATGTTAATATTAAACAAGATAATCATATTTTAATGTCTGATAAATTAGTAATATCACGTAATGAAAAAAATGAGTTATTATATAATACATTATATGCTTATGGTCATGTAAAATATTATAGCGATTATATTGAGTTAACAGGAACTCATGCTTGGATGAATTGTTACAATAAAGATATAGATATTCATAAAGGTACATATTATTTGTTGGAACCACATATTTATGGCGTAGCAAATTCTATTATGCAACGAGGAAAAAATCGTTATACTATCGTTAAACAGGGCAAATGTACTTCTTGCATTTTAAATGATAGTTATTGGAATATAACAGGATCAGAAATGATATATGATCATCATAAACGCAACATAGATATTTGGAATGCATGTCTTAAAATAAAAAAAATACCAATATTTTACACCCCTTATTTATCATTATCTTTGCGACAAAATAATATTTTAAGACACTATATACCTAGTATTAGATACAATAATAAACAAGGATTAGGATTTAAAATACCTTGTCCTATTAATTTCTCAAAACATTATTCAGGAAGTATCGTTCCATGTTACACATCCAACTTAGGAGCAAAATTAGAAACAGAAATACGTTATTTAGTTAAACCAGGAACTGGATTATTAATTTTAGACATCGTAGGAAATGATAAAATACGTCATGAAAAATTTGATAATGATTATCGTAATAGTAATTGGCAACTATATTGGAAACACAATGGCATCATGAATAAAAAATGGCATTTTTATTCTAATTATCTCTTGACTACAGGTTTTAATAATTACAGTAACAATACTAATGTACCAGCATATATACACCCTAATAACGATTATATAAATCAAAAAATTTTATGTAATTATAGCGATAAAAATTGGAATACTAGTTTCACTTACTTTGGTGTTGAAAATGCTAAAATAACAATGATCCAAGATCATTATAATTATAGAGCAGCTCCTCGAATAGAATTAAATACTTATTATAGTAATATCAAAGGTAAACCATTTAATTTAAAATTATTCAGTCAATTAACTCAATTTATACCCGAAAATTATAATTTACCCAAAACAATCAGAATACATATAGAACCAACTTTAACCTTACCAATACATAACTGTTGGAGCAGATTTAATACTGAAGCAAAATTGAGAATTACGAATTATCGGCAAAAAAATATTAATTATTATAACAAAATACTGTATATGAATTATCCTTTACAAAATACAGTCAATCGCCTTATCCCTCAGTTTAAAATCAATGGAAAAATAATTCTTAAAAAAAAAACATACGTTTCTAAAAAATATAGAAGTTTCTTAGAACCAAAATTTCAATATTTATATATACCGTATCGTTTTCAAGAAAACATCGGTATATATGATACCAATATGATTCATATAGATCATAAAAATTTATTTCATGATTCTATTTGCAGTGGATTGGATCGTATTTTACCTGCTAATCAAATTGCTGGAGATATAACAATACGATGTTTTAAGAAAAAAAACGAATTTTTTTACGCGTCTATAGGCCAAATCTTGAATTTGGCACAATTTAATACTAAATATCCAAAAACAACTAAATATAGATTTCATGTTCCTAATATCAAGTTATTTTCGGGAGCAAGTCGTTGGAATATTAATAATTATTGGAATACAAGCACTGAAATACAATATGATATGCAGCACCATACTTTATCTTTTGGAACCATAATATTAGAGTATATAGGAAAAGACAACCAAGTGCTACAAACACATTATCGATATATCAATGAACAACATCTTGAAAAAATATTACCAAAAATTAACGAATCAACCTACTATAAAACAATTTCTCAATTAGGTATCCTTACTTGTTATCCATTATTTAATAATTGGAGAATAAGTTGTTCGCATTACCATAATATAAAAACTAATCAATTTATTGATCAAACAATAGGGATACAATATCACACTCCATGTTGGGGGGTGAATATATCTTATGAACGAAAAATTATTGATTGGATCAATCTATCAAATCGTCATACATATGATAATAAAATACGATTAGATATTAAAATATATAATTCTGTATCAGATTTTCAACAACATCTGCATAAGATGTTAAATATCGGTATTTTACCATATCAATATATCTCTTAATCTTATGTATTCCGGAAAAATTGGAAATTTATACTTACAATATTATTAAATTATTTATGAAATTTTGGAAAACATTAATTTTAATATTTACAATAAACACAAGTATTGTCTTTGGAGAAATAAAAACAACAGACAAAATTGTAGCATTAGTAAATCATCATGCTATATTGGATAGTGATGTTAGAAATAGTATGTATACGATTCGAAAGAATATTTCTAATCTTGATAACAATTCATCACAGTACGTTGTATATTATCAACAAATACTAGATCAATTAATTTCAAATAAACTCATTTTTCAGGTTGCTACTCAACAAGATATTATAAATAATTATACTCAACTCAATCAGGTAATTTATCGTATTGCAAATCTATATGATATGACACTAGATCAGTTTCGTGCATACTTATATAATATTGGTTTAAACTATGAAAAATATTGTACACAACAATATCAAGATATGCTTAAAATTAATATATGTGATCGTATTATTTATCATCGTGCCAATATATCCACTAATGAAATTAATAAAGTTATTAATAAATCAGAAATAATCGATTTTAATAAGCAATTTAAGTTAAGACATATCATATTTTCATTGCCAATACAACCAACGCAAGACCAAATAAACAAAATAGAATGTTTTGTAAGATTGTTAATTAAAAAAAAAGAATTTAATAAAAATAATAGTATTAAAAAATTAATACGTCTTTATTCTGATAAAGATATTTTGCAAATAATTAAAGTACAAGAAACAGAATGGGTTTCGTGGAAGGATATACCAATTATTTTTGATCAATATTTACAAAAAATAGAAAAGGGCGATCTTATTGGTCCCATTTTATCACATGATGGAATACATATTGCAGAAGTACAAGATATACGTTATAAACAACTGATATTACCTGTTACTAAAATTAAAGCAAAAATATTTGGTGTAAAAGATTCATGTAAAAATGCAAATATAGTAAAACAACTATTACAGATTAAAGAACTTGTTGAAAAAAACAATACCACGTTCGATATAATTGCTAAAGAAAAATTAAAAAATGTGTGCTTTGATAATTATGAAGAAAATATAATATATAAAGATTTAGATGATTTTGAGCCATCCATACGAAGAGCTTTAATTACTTTAAAAAATAATGAAATTAGCATGCCAATACATATTTATGATGGATGGTATTTAATTCAGTTAATAGATTTTTCTGTATTAGATTACACTGCAATAACACATGAGCGCGCTTATTTATATTTGTTAAGTAAAAACTTTAATGAAATTATAAAATATTGGATTCAAGAATTACGATCTGCATCGTACATTAAAATTCTTAATTAAAATGATTAAAACAAATAAAAAATTACAACGAATTATTATTACCACAGGAGAACCCGCTGGGATCGGTCCTGATGTAATAATCATGAGCGCACAAAAAAAATGGCCCGTAGAATTAGTTGTATGCGCAGATCCTTATTTGCTATTAGATAGAGCAAGTCAAATAAATTTGCCTTTAAAATTACGTTCTTATCATGCTAACAAAACAGCATCTCCTTGTGTACCTGGAGAATTATCTATATTAAAAGTGTTACTTCCAAAAAAATCTGTGCCTGGCAGATTAAATATTAATAATAATGATTACGTCATTAATACTTTAAAAAGAGCATCGCAAGGATGTTTAAATAAAGAATTTTCAGCATTAGTTACTGGTCCTGTACATAAAGCTATTCTGAATAAAGGAAATATAGCATTTCGTGGACATACTGAATTTTTATCTCACATAAATAAATGCAAGAAAACTGTCATGATGTTAAGCAATAGTAAACTACGTATTGCATTGGCCACTACTCATATACCTATCTTGTCTGTTCCAAAAGTAATTACTCAAAAATCTCTTTGTGATACTATTTCTATTCTCGCTAAGGGATTAACCCAATATTTTGGCATTCTATGTCCTAAGATTTATGTATGTGGTTTAAATCCTCATGCTGGGGAATCTGGATATATAGGACAAGAAGAAATTGAAACTATTATACCTGCTCTAAATATTTTAAAAAAACACACTAATTATGAAATAATAGGACCGTTATCAGCTGACACAATATTTCAATCAAAATATATACAACATGCAGACGTAATATTAGTTATGTATCATGATCAGGGATTGCCTGTGCTGAAGTATTCTGGATTTGGTCAATCAGTAAACATTACTTTTGGATTGCCTTTTATTAGAACTTCTGTGGATCACGGAACTGCTCTTGAGCTATCTGGTACAGGATTAGCATTACCCAATAGTATGATTATGGCTATCACAGTTGCAATCAATATGGCAAATAAACTTCATGAAAAAAATATACTATAAAAATCATTGTATACAAAAAAAATGGGGTCAAATCTTTCTTAATGATCAAAATATTATTAATGCTATCGTTAAATCTATCAATCCTAAAAAATATCAAAAAATAGTAGAAATTGGACCTGGATTAGGCGCATTAACCAAACAAATTTTGGATACTATAGATATTGATTTTTTGATATTAATAGAACGCGATTCCAATTTAGTTAATCGATTAATTCAAATGTTTAATAAAAAAATTAAAATTTTTAGTCAAAATGTAATGATAACAAACTTTTTCGATTTATCTAACCAATTCGGACAAAAACTACGATTAATAGGAAATTTACCTTATAATATAGCTACAGAATTAATCATATATTTATTTAAGTATCTTAATGTAATTGATGATATGCATTTTATGTTTCAAAAAGAAGTAGGAAGACGAATTTGCGCAGATCCCAATAACAAAGAATACGGAAGATTAAGTATAGTAACACAGTATCATTATAAAACCATTCCATTATTTAAAATACCGGCAACTTCTTTTATTCCTATTCCAAAAGTAGAATCTTTAATGATACGCTTCATTCCGCACACGAATACTCCTTATCCTGTAATCGACGTAAAAACCCTATCTTTACTTACTGAACTAGCATTTAGACAACGACGTAAAACTCTGCGTAACAGCTTATCTACATTTTTTAATCAAACAGAAATAATACAACAAGGAATTAATCCAACATTACGAGCAGAAAACATTACTATTAACCAATATTGCACATTGGCAGCTATACTAAACAATAAATAAACTTGATTTAAAATCATATCACTTAAATAGCTAAAACACAATCATGCATGATTGTGTTTTAGCTATTTAAGTGATATGATTTTATCTGTTTCAATTGTATTCAGTTATTGATATCTTTTGAAAGATATCAATAACTGAATAGTTTGCATAAAATATTCATTTTATAATTAATGGCTTCTTTAATAAAAAATTTATAATCAAAATGTCTACTTATTTTATTGGAGATGTACATGGATGTTATAAGAACTTAAGAACTATGCTGGATCGAATACGTTTTGATCCTAATGTTGATACTTTACATTTAACTGGAGATTTAATAGCAAGGGGACCTAGTTCATTAGAAGTGTTACGTCTAGTCTACAATTTTCATTCAAGCGCTCACCTAGTATTAGGTAATCATGAGTTACATTTGTTAAAAACATATTTTGGAATGGATCATAAAAATCATAAAGATTACTTTAATGAGATATTAAATGCTCCAGACTTAGAAGAATTAATGTATTGGCTACGTCATCAACCTTTACTATACATAGATGAAGATAAAAAAATAATAATGACACATGCAGGAATTAATCCTAATTGGAATATTTGCGCTGCTAAAAAGTATGCTCAAGAAATAGAAGAAATTCTGGTTAGCGACTGTCCTTATTTGATTTTCAAAAATATATATAAAGATGTATCTACTGATTCACATCAGATTCAAATAAATAAAAAAAAGTTGGAACAGGTACAAGAATACATTAATGTATTTACCCGAATGCGTTATGTTTATTTAAACGGACAATTAGATTTTAAATATAAAGGAGCGCCTAAGAATGCCCCAAAAAATATTTATCCATGGTTTTCTTTAAAAAAAATGATCGATCCCACATATAACATAATTTTCGGCCATTGGGCAGCATTAAAAAATATACAGGTTCCTTCTGGGATTTATGGTTTAGATTCCGGTTGTTGTTGGGGCGGTGCACTTACCTTATTGCGATGGGAAAATAAAGAAATTATATCTATACCTTGTACTCCACCTGCTTAACGCTTAAAAATAAAATTAAAATTCTGAAAGTTTTATATAGATATTTCGTATAAACTAAAAATAAATTAAAAAATTATATTCAATTCATCACTCTTTTTAAAAAATAGTTTATTGATCTCAAATATATAATTGAGTCTATCAATACAAAATGCTTTTATAATTTTAACTATAATTGGTTTCATTAAAGACGTTCTAAAATTTTAAAATTTAAGTAACAAAAAATATCATCATTTACTTTATAAAAACTATTAAAAACAGATTTCCATTCTTTTATATCATAATCAGGAAACCAAGAATCACCATCAATATCGATAATACTGTTAATATATGTTAAATACAAACGTTGCGCATAAGGCAAAAAAACATTATATATTGTACCTCCCCCAATTATCATAACCTCTTCGTATATATCCTTTATTAAGGATAAAGCATAGTCTGGGCTGTCTATCACAAAAAAAACATCATTACGATTATTTATTGCATTACGACTTAAAACAATATTCAATCTATTTAGCAGTGGTTTTTTGCCTATTGATTCAAATGTTTTACGTCCCATAATAACTGGCTTATACAAAGTATGATGCTTGAACCACTTAATATCTATAGGAAAATACCAAGGAATAACATTTCTTTTTCCAATTACATGATTGGTGGTCAATGCAGCAATTAAGCTAATAATCATATATAAGAGATTTTAATGCTTATTAAATTAAACAAAATATTTTTAAATAATACCTATCTAATTACGCCAGTAGTAATTTTATCAAAAATACACACCATTTTTATAATTACATTTATCTACATATTATTAAATTATAAATTAATATTCTATTTTAGAATGCATATCTTGAATTGATATAACATGTTCCGTAGTATCAATAGTTAATGATATTGCCGCAGCAAAACTCCCATTTATTGTAGTACCATAATGAATATTATGTTGCAGTGCGATACGACACAGCAATGTAGTATTATTACCGCTAACTTCATCTGTTGTAGTAGTATCTACAACATAACTATATTCACCATTTTTAATTTTTTTGTGAATATATGTATTAGCTATGTGCACTGGCCTAATCATTTGAGAAACAATGCCAACACTTTTTAACATCTTTGCTGTTTCATATGAAACATCTAACATAAAACCATTTTGAATAAATTTAGTAACTAAATCTATCGCTTTATCTGTATCTCTTTTAGATAATGATAATAATATCTCACCATGTTTTTTAATATAAGATTGACTATTTACTGTTGCTTTAGCAAATGCTTCTTCAAAAGTTCGACCAATGCCCATCACTTCCCCTGTAGATCTCATTTCTGGTCCTAATTTTGGATTTATATCAATAAATTTATTAAACGGCAATACTACCTCTTTCACTGAAAAATAAGGAGGAATCACTTCTTTTATAATACCTTGATCCAATAAAGATTGCCCAATCATCACTCGAGTCCCAATTTTTGCTAATGCTATACCAGTAGCTTTAGATACGAAAGGAACTGTACGTGACGCTCTTGGATTAATCTCAATTATATAAATTTCATTTTTTTGTATTGCAAATTGTATGTTAACTAAACCTCTTATATTAAATTTGAATGCTAGTTTTTTTACTTGACACCGTATCTTATCTTGAATATTTTTATTCAATGTATAAGCTGGTAAAGAACATGCTGAATCTCCAGAATGTACTCCCGCGTATTCAATATGTTCCATAATTCCTCCAATAAATACCTGCTGTCCATCACAAATAGCATCTACATCTACTTCAATTGCATTTTCTAGAAAATGATCTAATAAAACTGGAGCATTATTAGAGACTTTAACAGCATTTTTAAAATAACATAATAATTCTTTTTTGTTATATACTATCTCCATAGCTCTGCCTCCTAAAACATAAGAAGGTCTCACCACTATAGGATATCCTATGATTTTGGCGTTTTTTAAAGCTGATTCTAATGATGTAACGGTAACATTATTAGGTTGTTGTAATCCTAAACATTTTATCGCACGCTGGAATCGTTCTCTGTTTTCTGCTTGATCAATCGCATCTGGGCTAGTACCTATAATAGATATTCCAGCTGCCTCCATTGCTTTAGCTAATTTTAATGGAGTTTGTCCTCCATATTGAATAATTACGCCTGTTGGTTTAGTAATACGTATTATTTCTAAAACATCCTCTAAAGTAATTGGTTCAAAATAAAGCATATCTGATATATCATAGTCAGTAGAAACAGTTTCGGGATTACAATTTACCATGATTACATTATATCCACTTTCACGCAATGTTAATGCTGCATGAACACAGCAGTAATCAAATTCAATACCTTGCCCAATACGATTGGGTCCCCCTCCTAATATCATGATAGTTTTATTATTTTGCTTGAACTGGGATTCACACTCACCATCATAAGTAGAATACATGTAAGAAGTATCAGTAGAAAATTCTGCCGCACAGGCATCTACATGTTTATATACAGGATGTATATCATACATAAATCTTAATGCACGAATCTTGTTTTCTGATACACCTGTCAATTTTCCTAATCTTGCGTCAGAAAATCCTTTCTTTTTAAGAAAATATAACTGATTTCTATTAAGGTATGATATTCCTGTGGATATTATATCATTTTCTAATTGTATTAATTCTTCAATTTGAGCTAAAAACCAACGATCGATATTAGTTAAATGAAAAATTTGTTCTAAAGATATTCCATATCGGAAAGCATCAGCAATGTACCATATTCTGTTACTGCTAGCATTTTTTAATTCATATTTAATAATATTAAATGCTTTAGGATGATCTAAATTAATTTTGGAATCTAATCCTGTTACTCCTATCTCCAGTCCACGTATTGCTTTTTGTAGAGATTCTTGTTGACTACGTCCAATCGCCATCACTTCACCCACTGATTTCATTTGAGTTGTTAATCTATTATTGTGTCGTCCTGGAAATTTTTCAAAATCAAAACGTGGAATTTTAGTTACTACATAATCTATAGATGGCTCAAAAGATGCAGGAATGCATCCATTTGTAATATCATTTGATAATTCATCTAGAGTATATCCTACTGCCAGTTTAGTAGCTATTTTAGCTATAGGAAATCCAGTTGCTTTTGAAGCTAATGCTGATGATCGTGATACTCTTGGATTCATTTCAATGACAAGAAGTCTTCCATTATTTGGATTCACTGCAAATTGTACGTTAGCTCCACCAGTCTCTACTCCAATTTCACGTAATACCATTATTGAAGCATTTCTCATAACCTGATATTCTTTATCAGTTAAAGTTTGAGCCGGCGCCACAGTAATAGAATCACCAGTATGGATGCCCATAGGATCAACGTTTTCTATAGAACATACAATTATACAATTGTCTTTAATATCACGAATTACTTCCATTTCATATTCTTTCCAACCAATTAAAGATTCATCAATTAAAAGCTCATGATTAGGAGATAAATTTAATCCATATTTGCAAAGCTTTTTAAATTCTTCTTCAGTATAAGCAACACCTCCTCCACTTCCTCCTAAAGTAAAAGAAGGGCGAATAATACAAGGTAGTCCAATTTTTTCTAAAGTTATCATAGCTTCATTTATATCGTGCGCAATTTCAGATCGGGCTATATCTAAACCAATTTTTTCCATAGACTCTCGAAATCTTTGGCGGTCTTCTGCTTTATAAATCGAGTCTATCGTTGCTCCGATAGTTATGATATTAAATTTTCTTAAAATTCCGTGACGTTCTAAATCTAAAGTGCAATTCAAAGCAGTTTGCCCACCCATGGTTGGAAGTAGTGCGTCTGGACGTTCTTTTTCAATAATTTTAGATATCATCTCCCATTGAATTGCTTCAATATAAGTTGCGTCAGCCATATCAGGATCTGTCATAATTGTAGCAGGATTAGAGTTTACTAAAACAAGACGATATCCTTCTTCACGTAATGCTTTACAAGCTTGTGCTCCAGAGTAATCAAATTCACAGGCTTGCCCGATAATAATTGGCCCAGCTCCCAATAGCAAGATGCTTTGTATATCGGTTCTTTTTGGCATGTTTGTACTCTCCAAACATATTATTTATTACGATAATTTTTAATTAATTTGATGAAATGACTGAATAATGATGATGTAGCATCGTGAGGACCAGGACTAGCTTCTGGATGGCCCTGGAAACTAAAAGCAGGTTTATTAATATGGCGGATACCTTGTAATGTACCGTCAAATAATGAAATATGTGTTATTTTTAAAGTATCAGGTAAAGTTTTTTTATCTACTACAAAATTATGGTTTTGAGTAGTTATTATAACTTTATTTGTTTCTATATCTTTTACCGGATGATTAGATCCATGATGACCAAATTTCATTTTTATTATTTTTGCTCCATTAGCTAGCGCTAGTAATTGATGACCTAAACAAATTCCAAATAACGGTATTTTAGTGGTATTTAAAAAAATTTGAATAGAATTAATTGCATATCCATATGCATTTGGATCTCCGGGCCCATTAGCTAAAAAAATTCCATCTGGTTTCATATTAATTATTTCGCGCGCTGTGGTATGCGCCGGGACTACAGTTAATAAACAACCATAATCTACTAATATACGCATGATGTTTCGTTTAATACCAAAATCATATACTACCACACGATAAGGTAAACTTAATGGGGTAACAAATACTCCAGATTTGATATCCCAAGTACCTTGATTCCATATATATTGTTGAGAAGTACTTACTTTGTGAGCAAGATTAAGTCCGTGCAATCCAGGAAATTCACGAGCTCTACGTAACGCTAAAGCAGCATTAGGAGCATCATGAGCAATAATGCAACCATGTTGCATTCCTTTTTCTCGTATTAATCGAGTTAATTTACGAGTGTCTACTCCAGCAATACCAACAACATTTTGTTGTATTAAATAGTCTGAAAGAGTTAACGTATGACGAAAATTACTAACAGTAGTGGCTAAATTATGAATAATAAGCCCTCTTACCTGAATGCAAGAAGATTCATTATCAAGTTCATTGGTTCCAACATTTCCAATATGAGGATAAGTTAAAATTACTATTTGATACGCATAAGAAGGATCAGTAATTATTTCTTGATATCCCGTCATTGATGTATTGAACACTACTTCTCCTACTGTTTCACCTTCAGCTCCTATTGCATAACCATAGAATTGATTGCCATCTTCTAGTACCAATAATGCCGGTTTCATCAAAATACCTCTATATTCATCGAGTAAATTAATTATTAAATATATAATCTATATTTAATTTATTAAAGGAAATTGATGAGTTAGATATTAAATTATAATTAATATTATAGTATAATAAAATAAAACATGTGTAAATAAAATTTACACATGTTTTATTTTATTATTAATTTTCCAAATATTTCAATTATTAAATACAATATACAAAACTCTACTATTATTGTCTCTATCTCAAGTAATTATAACAACGCATTTATTCCTAAAGTATCTCCTATATTAAATAATCCTACTTTATCATATCCTAACCAAATAGCAGAATGTAATGCCCCATGAGCAAAAATTGTGCGATCTAATGCTTTATGTGTTATTTCTAAGCGCTCTTCTGATCCTATAAATAAAACAGTATGTTCTCCAATAATATTCCCAGCACGTATCGAATGAATTGAAATATTACGATCGGAAGATGATACTGATGAATATGTTGGGTAATCAACATTTCGATTCATAGCTGCTATAGAGTGGGTAGATCTTAATGCATTTACAATAGTATTTTTTATCATTAAAGCAGTTCCAGATGGAATATCACTTTTTTTATTATGATGCGCTTCAACAATACTGATATCTGAATTATCACCTATGATATGCGTAATCCTGTGTAACAATCTTGATATTAATGCTATACCTATACTAAAATTGGAAGAAAATACAATTCCTATCTTTCGAGACGCATTCATAATACAACTCTCATCAGCCTTATTAAACCCAGTCGTACCAATAACTATATTTTTATTATTATTAACACAAAATTTTAAATATTCCATAGATATACTAGGAGCAGTAAAATCTACTAAAACATCGAAGTCATTTTTAACTAACTCGAGATCATCAGTAACTGTTATTCCTAAAGTATCAGTTTTTATTAACTTTCCAACATCCATTCCACAAATACTAGCATTTGAACGTGTTATAGCAGCTCCTAAAATGATTTTTTGACTAAATTTTTTTTCTCCTTTAACGATACATTGTATTATTTTTTTACCCATACGCCCGGTTACTCCCGTAACGGCAATACGAAGAAGTGCATCATTCATAATTTTTATATACCCTATAATAGTACTTATTGTATATAGAAGAATGTACAACTATGATTTGATTCCATACTTGATATGGAACAATAAAATATAAATATTCAACAAATTTTTAGTAATTATTTATTGTATTTTATTTAATGAAATACAATAAATAATATATACCATCGTTATACCGTTTTATGCTATTTTATTTTACTTGAAACTATAAGGTTTTACTCTTACACTAAATTAATAAATATATTATTATTTAATATATTAAATTTTAGGCATATTAAAAAACATATTCTCTTCTTGTCCGATCATTTCTTCAACAACAAAATGATCTTTACTTAATATACGTAACTTATTTAGAACTTGATGTACTAAGATATCCGGAGCTGATGCTCCAGCAGTAATACCAATATTATTTATTCCACGCAACCAATCTTTTTGAATATCATTAGCATGACTAATTAAATATGAAATTTTTCCAATACGATGTGCTAATTCAATTAACCTCATAGAATTAGATGACATCCTTGATCCTACAACAAATATTATCTCTACTGTTAAAGCTAAATTTTTAAGGGCATTCTGTCTATTAAATGTGGCATAACAAATATCATTTTTTCTAGAACTTAGAATATTAGGAAATCTCTTATGTAAAATCGTAACAATTTCTGCAGTATCATCTATTGACAAAGTTGTTTGTGTTACAAGAAACAAATTATTTGGATAATTTACCTTAAGCAACCAAGCGTCTGATTGAGATTCAACTAAATATATTTTTTTTTCAGAATTTTTAGAAATATATTGGCCCATCGTTCCTTCTACTTCTGGATGACCAGCATGCCCTATTAAAATAACTTCCATATCGTTACGATTAGCGCGTGCAACCTCCATATGCACTTTAGTAACTAATGGACAAGTGGCATCGAGTACTACTAAACTCTTAATTTTAGCTTCTTCTCGTATCTTTTTTGACACTCCATGAGCAGAAAAAATTAGAACCGATCCATTGGGTACTTCATTTATTTGTTCAATAAAAACAATACCTTTCTTTGATAATTGGTTCACTACATAACTATTATGTACTAACTCATGTTTTACATAAATAGGAGTACCATATACTTGAATAGCTTTCTCAACAATATTAATTGCTCGATTTACTCCTGCACAGAATCCACGTGGATTAGCCAATACAACTTTAATATCTACACCCCCCTATATACAAACATAGTAATACGATATCATCGTATATTTTTAATCGACATATATGAATATCTTAAATTAAAATTTCTTAAAAATCACAATAATGCTTTACTATTAAAATAATAGTTCCTATACAAATAGCCATATCTGCAATATTAAAAGTTGGCCAATGCCAACTTTTAATATATACGTCAATAAAGTCCACCACTGTTCCATACAACACACGATCTAATAGATTTCCTAAAGCTCCTCCAATAACCATAGAACAAGATATACTATAACATTTAGAATATTCAATCATTTTATATAAAGTTATAACAAATGCCATAATAATTAATATTGTTATCCATATAAATATTAAACGATAATATACATTAACATTAGCGAATATCCCAAAAGCCAATCCCGAGTTGTGAATATAATAAAAATTAATACCAGGTACTACTGATAACACTTCTCCAATCAAAAAATGAGTCTTTATTAAATATTTAGTTTCTATATCTAATAACATCAATAGTATAGATAACCATAACCATTTTAAATTTTTATGATTATATTGTTTATGTTGCATTAAAAGAACCTACGATTTTCTCCTGGCCCAGCTATATTAGAAACACAACGCGCACAAATATTTGAATAATGTTTATTTTGATCAACGTCTAATCTATAATGCCAACAACGCAAACACTTTTTTCCTTTAGCTTTTTCTAAAAAAATCTGTAATCCTGGTATTCCTTCTGGTTTATATGTAGTTCTATTAAATTTATCGTCATAATCTAAAACTATAGCAGAGGATGTTATCAATCCAAAAGACAGTTCATTATCTAATATACGTAATTTGCTCGCTAATTCTGGAATAGCATATAAAACTACACTAGCATCTAAAGATCCTCTAATAATTCCGTTAAGACGCGCTTGTTCAACTGTTTTATTTACTTCGTTCCGAACATTTAAAAAAGTATTCCAATGGTTATTGCTCATAACTTGTGTTGAATTAATGCTAAATAACCCATCATACCACTCTTCAGTAAACACATATTCTGATCGATTTCCTGGAATATATTTCCAAATTTCATCAGCAGTAAAAGATAAAATTGGAGCTATCCAACGTACCATAGATTCAATAATATGATATAATGCAGTTTGACAACTACGACGCGCCGTGCTATTTTTTTTTGTAGTGTACTGTCGATCCTTAATAATATCTAAATAAAAAGAACCCATTTCTACTGAACAAAACTGCATAACCCGCCGTATCACATTATGAAAATTATATTTTTTATAATCTGATATTACTCCTAATTGCACAGATAAAGCACAATTTACTGCCCAACAATCTATTGCGATCATGTTTTCTGGATGCACACATTCTTTTTCCGGATTAAAATCACTAATATTAGCTAAACAAAATCGAGCTGTATTACGAATACGCCGATATATATCAGCTGTATGTTTTAAAATATCATCGGAAATCGTCATATCTTTAGAATAATCAGAAGAAGCTATCCATAACCGCAAAATATCTGCTCCAAAATTCTTTATTATTTCCTGTGGGCTAATAACATTTCCAAGAGATTTAGACATTTTACGTCCCTGAGCATCTACAGTGAACCCATGACTTAATACTTCTCTATAAGGAGCTTTACCTTTAATGATAGTTGATATAATTAAAGACGACATAAACCAACCCCGATATTGATCTGAACCTTCTAAATATAAATCTGGTAAATGTTTATGATATTTGAATCTTTCTGGTATTACTGAATCACAAGTAGAACCAGAGTCAAACCAAACATCCAGTGTATCTAATACTTTTTCATATTGATCTACTTCTTTTTCTAAAATATCTTCAACTTTTAGATCCCACCACGCTTGTATTCCATATTGTTCTACACGTTGCGCAACTATTTCCATTAATTCAAATGTACGTGGATGTAAAATATTTGTTTGTTTATGAATGAATAAAGGTATTGGCACACCCCAAACACGCTGCCTTGAAAGACACCAATCGGGTCTATTAATAATCATTGTTTCAATACTAGATTTACTTCTTTCTGGAATCCAGCGTACTTTATGTATTACATGTAATAATTGATCTCTTAAGTTATATTTATCTATACTTAAAAACCATTGTGAAGTAGTTTTAAATATAACAGGAACTTCATGACGCCAACAATATGGATAACTATGTTTATAATCGTAATTTACATGTAATAAAGCACCCAACTGATTCAGTAAATTTATTATTATATTATTTGATTGAAAAATATGTACTCCATTTAACATAGGATGTATATCAGATATATAATATCCCGTATCGTTTATTATGTTATCAATTTTTTTTAAATTGTATTTTTGAGCTATAATATAGTCATCAATACCATGATTTGGAGCTATATGTACTGCTCCTGTTCCAGCATCTAATGTTACATGATAACTCAATACAATAGGGACATCAAAAGACATAAATGGATGATGAAATTTTAACGATTCTAAAGAATTACCTAAAGTTTCTCCTAAAATCTTCCAAGACAAACATTGTATGCGTTCCATTACAATATCTACCAAATTGGCTGCAATAATTATATATCTATTATCATTTATCAAAATTAATTGATAACTGTAATCAGGATGTACAGAAATAGCCTGATTAGCAGGTAATGTCCAAGGAGTAGTAGTCCATATAACTAATTCAATAGTATGTTTATATAAATTAATATTAAATATTTCAGAAACACGAACACTATCTACTGCAGAAAAAGTAACATCAATAGCGGAAGATAAATAATTGTTATATTCTACTTCTGATTCAGCTAATACGGAACGACACTGAAAACACCAATGTATTGGTTTAATGCCTTTATAAAAATAACCACAAGATATCACTTTACTTAAAGTACGAATAATGTTCGCTTCAGTCTTAAAATCCATTGTTAAATAAGATCTATCCCAGTCCCCTAAAACACCTAACCTCATAAAATCTTTTTTTTGTATTTCTATTTGATCTAAAACATAATTACGACAGATATTTCGAAATTCGTTTGGATCAATATTAATTCCCGGTTGTCCTATCAATCGTTCTACTTGCAGTTCGATAGGTAATCCATGACAATCCCAACCCGGGATATAAGGGGCATTATACCCCATAAATCCTTTATATTTAAGAATAATATCTTTAAGTACCTTGTTAACTGCATGTCCTAAATGAATATTACCATTTACATAAGGCGGACCATCGTGTAACAAAAACAGTTTTTTTTTATTTTTTTTTAGACGAATCGCTTCATATAAATTATTTTTATACCAACGCGTTAATATGTCGGGTTCACATATAGCTAAATTAGCACGCATCGGAAACGATGTATATGGTAAATTTAAAGTATTTTTATAGTTCATCATTTATAAATTATTCCATTTTTATAAATTTTGTTGATATTATTTTTTGTTAAAATAACTACGTACGTTTATTATATCGGTTTTGATTTGATGTTGTAATCTTTTCATAGAAGTGAAATATTGTTCATCACGTATTTTAGCTAAAAAAACTACTTTAATGTGATAAGTATACAGATTTACAGAGATGTTTAACAAATGCACTTCTAATTGTTGTTGATTTTTACCAGTAATTGTAGGACGTATTCCTATATTAGCTATACCTGGTAATGGCAGATTAGAAATACCATATACTTCTACCGCATATACACCACGTATAGGTAATCTTTTTCCCTGTAATGATATATTAGCCGTAGGAAACCCAAGTTTGCGTCCTAAACTATCTCCACGTACTACTCTACCAGAAATACAATAAGAATGTCCCAGTAATAATTCAGCATCTAAAATTCTGTTTTCTATTAAAGCCTCACGTATCGCAGTGCTGCTTATTCTTTTTCCGTGCGAATCAAGATAAGCAGTAGTGCGTATTACTTTAAAACCTTCATGTTTACTTATTTTTTTCAATAAAAAAAAATCTCCTTTTCTAAAAGCTCCGAACCTAAAATCATCTCCGATATAAACAAACTGTACTCCTAGTTTATAGATTAATATATTCTTAATGAAATTATATGCTTCTATTGAAGCAAATTTTTTATTGAAAGCAATACATAGAATAACATCTACACCTGCAGTATATAAATAATTAATTTTATCTCGTAACCTAGTTAATCGTATTGTTATGATATTAGATAAATATTCTCTGGGTTGTGGTTCAAAAATCATAACCATAACAGGTAATTTTAAATGATTCCTTTCTTTTTGTAATTTTGAAATTAATGCTTGATGTCCACGATGAAATCCATCAAAATTACCGATAGTAAGTATACAACCTTTATGACGAGATTTTATATTGTGTAATCCCCTAATAAATTCCATGTCAAAAATTTAAATAAATTATTAAAAAATGTTTCTGTTATTCTATAGTTTAATTAATTAAAAATAATAAAAATAATTTAATTTTTAAGATAGAATTAAGAAGTAAAACACACACTATAATCATAAAAAACGATTATATTTAAATTATAAATAATAATTGTAATATGAAATATAACAATATAATATAGGATATATTATATTGTTATATTTCATATTACAATTATTAGGGAGAGTAGTGTATTGGCTAATACTAAATCAGCTAAAAAAAATCTTATAAAATCAAAGAGTCGACGTATGTACAATATAAGTCGTCGATCTATGTTGCGAACTTTTATAAAAAAAGTTCGCATGGCAATTGTGGCTAAAGATAAAAATGCCGCAATGACAGCATTTATTTCTATGCAAAAAATAATAGATCGGCAGGCTTGCAAAGGTTTAATTCATAAGAATAAAGCTGCTAGGCATAAATCTAGAATGTACGCTCGTATCGTGTCAATGACTGGTTGTTTATCGAAATAAAATAGGATAAAAAATAAAAAACTAAAAACGTTAGTTCTTAAAATAACGATGACCCCGTTTCAATTAAATCAACGAGTGAGATCATCGAAAAATTTTTTTACGCCATCAAAAAAGCTTTTAGACCTAGGGCTATTTCTATTTCCATTAGGTCCTTCGAAACTATCTGATAAATCTTGCAATAGTTGTTTTTGGGTATTATTTAATCTAACTGGAGTTTCTACTACCACCCTACATAATAAATCACCATTACTACCACTACTACGTACTGATTTTACACCCTTTCCTCTCATGCGAAACAATTTTCCAGTTTGCGTTTCAGGAGGAATTTTTAATTTAACTCTACCGTCTAAAGTAGGTACTTCAATTTCGCCTCCTAAAGCGGCCATAGAAAAACTAATTGGCACTTCACAATAAAGATTTCTTTCTTCTCTATCAAAAATTGGATGTTTTCTAATTTGTACTTGAACATATAAATCTCCTGCAGGCGCACCGTTAATTCCAGATTCGCCTTCACCTGATAAGCGTATGCGATCTCCTGTATTTACACCTGCAGGAATCTTAACAGAAAGAGTTTTAGATCGCTCTATCCGTCCATTTCCATGGCATCTATTGCAAACTTCTTTAATAATTTTTCCGTGCCCATGACATGCAGGACACGATTGTTGTACAGAAAAAAAACCTTGGCGTATTTGAATTTGTCCTTGACCATGACACGTCATGCAGGTAACTATTGCTGCGTTAGACCTCGCTCCACTGCCACGACATTTCTCACATGTCGATAAAGTTGGTATGCGAATTTCTTTAATAACCCCACGTACTGCATCTTCTAAATTTAATTCTATATTATACCGTAAATCTGAACCTCTGCCTGAACGACCTCGTCTATTTCCTCCAAATATATCTCCAAACACATCACCAAAAATATCACTAAAATCTGATGCCCTTCCTGAATTAGCTGATGATCCCATATTTCCTTGTTCAAATGCTGCATGACCATATTGATCATAAGCAGCGCGTTTTTCTACATTACTTAATATTTCGTACGCTTCTTTGATTTCTTTAAACTTTGTTTCAGCCGCAGTATTTCCTGGATTACGGTCTGGATGAAATTTCATTGCCAGGCGTTTATAGGACTTTTTGATTTCACGCTCATCCGCATTTTTGGAAACGCCTAAAATCTCATAATAGTCTGATTTAGCCATGGTTTTCTTTATGTCCCTCAATATACCTATTCATTCGGTATGTAACATATTTGTGTTTTCAATTTTTTGAGTGATAACTTTAATATTATTTTCTCCTGTTTTAAATTTAATCTTTCAAAAAATTACTTTTTGTTTTTTATTTCTTCAAATTCTGCGTCTACCACCTCTCCAGTTGCATCAGCAGCAGTACTATTAGAAGTTTGAGATTTAGATTGTTCTTGATGTTTTTGACTCGCTTCTAATAATTTTCCAGAAACTTTAATTAAAGATTGAATTTTAGATTCAATTTCATTTTTATCTTCATTTTTTATAACTGATTCTAATTCTCTTAATGCGCCCTCTATAGTGGATTTATCATCCAATGATATACTGTCACTTACTTCTTTTAACTGTTTTTTTGTACTATGTAACAAATGATCAGCTTGATTGCGAATTTGTACTAATTCTTCAAATTTACGATCTGATTCAGCATTCACTTCTGCTTCTTTAACCATCTTCTTAATTTCTTCTTCATTTAAACCAGAAGAAGCTTTAATAGTTATCTTTTGTTCACGCCCACTATTTTTATCTTTAGCAGATACATGTAAGATACCATCAGCATCAATATCAAAAGTTACTTCAATTTGAGGTGTTCCACGCATTGCCGGCGCTATTCCATCCAAATTAAATTGCCCCAATGATTTATTATCACTTGCTCTTTTTCTTTCGCCTTGTAATACATGAATAGTAACAGCAGATTGATTATCTTCAGCTGTAGAAAAAACTTGACTATGCTTAGTAGGGATAGTGGTATTTTTAGAAATTAATGAGGTCATGACTCCTCCCATAGTTTCAATCCCTAAAGATAACGGCGTTACGTCTAACAACAACACATCTTTCACATCTCCTGATAATACTCCCCCTTGCACTGCCGCTCCAATAGCAACTGCTTCATCAGGATTAACATCTCTACGTGGTTCTTTTTGAAAAAATTCAGACACCTTTTTTTGAACAAGAGGCATACGAGTTTGTCCACCTACTAAAATAACATCATTTATTTTAGTAACAGATAAATTAGCATCCTTTAGCGCCACTTTAAGTGGCTCCATAGTACGATTTACTAAATCTTCTACAAGAGATTCCAATTTAGCACGAGTTACTCTAAAATTCATATGCTTCGGGCCAGTATTATCTGCTGTGATATACGGCAAGTTTACATCAGTTTGATGTGCAGTAGATAATTCTATTTTTGCTTTTTCTGCTGCTTCTTTTAATCGCTGCATTGCTAAAGGATCGCTATATAAATTAATATGTTGATCTTTTTTAAATTCGTCTACTAAATGATTTATTAAAAGGCTATCAAAATCTTCACCACCTAAATGAGTGTCCCCATTAGTAGACAATACTTCAAAAGTTTTTTCTCCATCAACATCATCAATCTCAATAATCGAAATATCAAAAGTTCCTCCACCTAAATCATATACAGCAATAGTACGATTACCTCTAGTATCTTTATCTAAACCATAAGCTAACGCTGCAGCAGTTGGTTCATTGATGATACGTTTAACTTCTAATCCGGCAATACGTCCAGCATCTTTAGTAGCTTGACGTTGAGCATCATTAAAATAAGCTGGAACTGTAATAACCGCCTCTGAAATTTGTTCTCCAAGATAATCTTCTGCAGTTTTTTTCATTTTTTTCAAAATTTCAGCGGAAACCTGAGGAGGAGCCATTTTTTGTCCTTTAACATCTAACCAAGCATCTCCGTTATTAGCAGAAATTATTTTATACGGCATGATATTAACATCACGTTGTACTTCTTTATCTTGAAACCTACGACCGATCAGTCGCTTAATAGCAAACAAAGTATTTTTAGGATTAGTAACAGACTGACGTTTGGCCGGTTGACCAACTAAAATCTCGCTATCTTGTGTATAAGCAATAATAGAGGGAGTTGTACGATCGCCTTCGCTATTTTCTAATACACGAGGCTTATTTCCTTCAATAATTGCAACACAAGAATTGGTCGTGCCCAAGTCTATACCAATAATTTTTCCCATCTAAATGCCTCCACTGAAAATCAATTCAATCACACTATTCACCTGATATGCGGTCAAAACTGTACTTTTCAACCTTAAAATAAGTTTGTTTTCAAAACTTTTCAAAACATTATACAAATTTTAATTTAATTATTATTTTTTATAAATGCATTATTAACAAAAATTATAACAGCATATCTATGCTAATAACAGAATATAGACTGTTATTATGTAACATTTAACTTACATTATTATTTTCATAAAACTTTAATTTTGTTGCATACCTATATGTATTGACGTTTATGTCAAAAAGTATATTTACATAATTTTAACTTAAATTGATTAAGTATTTGTAATTGAATACATCAATTGCACATATACACATATAAATATACTAAAAGTTTTTAGTAACGATAAATATCGTTTATACATAACATTTAAGATACTATTTTTAAAATTAAATTACGTAACGAAGAAAAACATTTAGATGTTTCATATGATAAAATAGGTAATCTCATACGTTCTTTTAATGAAACAGGCAATACCACTTGTATTTTTTTTTTCAAAAAACATTCTACTAGCTCTTTAAATTTAACAGGATGAGCAGTACCAAGGCATATTCCAAATTCATCAGAATCTAATTGATCAGACAACAATCGATACGCTACAGCAGTATGAGGTTCAGAAAGATATCCTAAATCTGAAATTTCTTGAACCGTTTTTTCGGTAAGCATATCATTGACACAACCATATTTTAATTCCTTAATAGATCTATTTTCTCGACGAAATAATTCTTCTATTCTAGGCCAATTATTTGGGCAACTTACATCCATTGCGTTAGAAAACGTTGAAACAGTAGGATGAGGCTCCCAGTAACCATTTTTCAAGAATCTAGGTACAGTATCATTCATATTAGTAGCAACAATAAATTTTTTCACTGGCAGCCCACAAGATTGTGCTAATAGTCCTGCGGTCAAATTTCCAAAATTTCCACTAGGAACTGCAATAACCAATTTATTATGCATTTGATGTGGTAATTGCGATATTCCTTCAAAATAATAACAAACTTGAGCTAACAAGCGACTAATATTAATAGAATTAGCAGAATTTAAATCTAAAATCTGTCGTAATATATTATCTTCAAAAGCTTTTTTCACTAAAAATTGACATGAATCAAAATCTCCATCTACTGATATAGTAGAAATATTGCCTCCTAAAGTACAAAATAATCTTTCTTGCAACACACTAATTTTTCCTTTAGGATATAAAATAATAACATGTATGTTACTCAAATCAACAAAAGCATGAGCTACAGCTGCCCCTGTATCTCCAGATGTAGCTGTAAGAATAACCATAGGCTTGTCGAATTGATGATTAACTTTATTTAACATTTGTGCCATCAATCGGCTTCCAAAATCTTTAAAAGCTAAAGTTGGCCCATGGAAAAGTTCTAATATGGCAATATTATTTTTTATAAATACTAATGGTACTGGAAAATTAAAAGCATTCTGAACGCAACTTAATATACTATTTTTTGATAATTCAGAGCCAATATATGTAGATAAAATATGCACACTACGTTCTATGAAATTCATTTCTAACATAGAATTAATTTCAAGTGCGGAGAACTTTGGAAGATCTACCGGGAAAAATAACCCTTGATCTTTTCCTAGTCCTTGTATAAGAGCCTGATAAAATGTGACTTGTTCATCATGTTGTTTAATGTTATATAATTTCATTAACTATTCCACTATAATACGTGCTCCGCGCTTATCGAGGGCACAAATTCGAACAAAACCTGAATCATTTTTTAAATAAAAACGTGATAGCCAATCAGAAATGTCTTCTATTACATCATAAGTATTACATAATACAAAAATTGTTGGGCCAGACCCTGAAATACCACAAGATATAGCACCTTTTTTCATAATATTATGACGTATATAAGATAACTTTACTGGAAATAATCGCGAGCGATAAGGTTCTGCGATAATATCTTTCATACACCTAATTGCTAAAGATTCTTGTTGAGTATGACAAGCATGGATGAACCCAGATAAATACTGACTGTGATTAATGCAATCCTCGCGATTATATTTGTTTGGTAATATTGATCGAGATATCGCGGTGGATATTTTCACGCCTGGATACGCTAAAATCCATACCCAATTATTAAAACTAGGAACTACTTGGCTAACAATATTACAATTTTTTAAAATTAAACGCATACCTCCTAAAAAACAAGGCGATACATTATCAAAATGAACTGAACCAGAAATTTTTCCTTCCATTTCCCCCATTAATGCAAGCAATTGATCTTTATTAAGTGGAGATCCGTAATGATAATTCATTGCTACTAACACAGCTACTATAGAACAAGCGCTAGAACCCAAACCAGAAGAAACAGGAATATTTTTTTCTAACTTAATACTTAAAGGATACTTTTGTCCTAAAGTTTTGCAAAATCTCTCCCAACATTGAAACACAATATTTTCTTCTAATTGTGTTGGTAATTGATTATGAAAATATCCTATATTTTTTAAACTAAAAATATTAGAATCTTCAATACTTACACAATCTCCAAGTAAACTACCATTTATCGGAGTAATTGCCATACCTAACGTATCGAATCCTACTCCAATATTACCAATAGATGCTGGAGCATAAACTCTGACCATATCTACATGTCCTTACTATATTTTATGATAAAGTACGCAATAAATCTGCAAATACTCCTGCCGCTGTAACATCGTTTCCTGCGCCATAACCGCGCAGTACCAATGGTAGCGGCTGATAATACCGTGTAAAGAATGCAAGAGCGTTTTCTCCATCTTTTACTTTAAATAATGGATGATTATTATCTATAGATTCAATTTGCACACGACATTGTCCTTTTTGTATATTTCCAACATAACGTAATACATGTCCTAATTCATATGCTTTCTTAGCTCTATTCAACATAATATCATCTAACAAATATAATTTTTCAAAAAAACTGTCTGTATTATACTCACTCATAAAATTATGTGGTATTATTGGATCGATTTGAACGTCCTCTAACTCCAATTCATATCCAACTTCTCGTGCTAAAATTAGTAATTTCCTAGCAACATCTATACCAGAAAGATCATCTCTAGGATCTGGTTCAGTATAACCTTTATTCTTAGCTAACAAAGTTGCAGCAGATAACGATAATCCCTCATCTAATTTTCCAAAAATAAAAGATAAAGATCCAGATAGAATACCTGAAAAACTTATTAATTCATCTCCAGCATTCAATAATTTTTGCAAATTTTCTATAACTGGTAATCCAGCTCCTACATTAGTATCGTACAAAAATTTTCTCCGTGATGTTATCACAGCTTCTCTCAGCGTCCGATAACGTTTCATAGACCCAGTATTAGCTTTTTTATTTGGCGCAATTACATGACAACCATTTAACAAAAAATTTACATAATGATCAGCAACATCAACACTACTAGTGCAATCAACAATAACTGGATTTAACAAATGGTTTTCTTTTATAACATCTATTAATTTCTTTAAATCACAAGATTCATCCGCTTTTTTAAGTGATGATTTCCAATGACTTAAATCAATGCCATTTATACTGATATACATCACTCGTGAATTAGTAATTCCGCATACTCGTAAATCAATGTGTTTATTTTTTAACCAATGTCTCTGACGTTTGATTTGTTCTATTAAAGCAGTACCAACACCTCCAGATCCAATAATAAATACTTCTATTAGTTGATCAACACTAAATAACATTTGATGAGCTACCCTAATTCCAATAGCAGTAACATTGTTCTTTACGACTACCGAAATAGAACGCTCTGAAGATCCTTGAGCAATTGCAATAATATTAATATTAGCACAAGCTAATGCTCCAAATAATTTGTTAGATAAACCTAGTTGAGTACGCATGCCATCGCCGACAACTGAAATAATTGCAAGATCTTGTATCACATCTATTGGCTCCAAAAGGCCATTTTTTAATTCTAAATTAAATTCATCATTCAATGAAGCACAAGCTTTTGATAATTCTTGATAAGGCACACAAAAACTTATGCTATACTCGGAAGATGATTGAGTAATTAACACTACTGAGCATATGGCTTTAGACATTGCTGAAAATACACGAGCAGCCATACCAATCATACCTTTCATTCCTGGCCCAGAAACGTTTAACATTACCATATCATTTAGATATGTAATTCCTTTAACTACATTAATTGAATCATTATTAATTGACCCAATTAATGTGCCAGGGGCATCAGGCTTAAAAACATTTTTTATTAGGCAAGGTATATGGAATTGAGCAATTGGAACGATAGTACGGGGATGTAAAATTTTAGCTCCAAAATAAGAGAGCTCCATGGCCTCTTGATAAGATAATGAATGTAATAATTTTGCATTAGGTACTTGATGTGGATCACATGTATAAATGCCATCTACATCTGTCCAAATTTCACAACGATTAGCTCCTAAGCAAGCCGCTAAAATTGCAGCTGAATAGTCAGAACCATTTCTCCCTAAAGCAACTAATTCTCCTTGCTCATTACCTGCAGTGAATCCAGCCATTAATATAATATTTGAGTGAAAAATAGGTATATTTTGAATACGTCGCGCAGATTCTTCAATATTTACCGTAGAAGCGAGATATCCTCCTCCTTGCGCTACAAGATTATCCACTGGATTAATAACAGTTGTTTGAAAATTTCTTGCTATCAATAAACCTTCCATTAAGATAATAGATAATTTTTCCCCTAAACAAATAATATTAGCATTTACATTGTCTGGACAAAATTTTAATAATGAAATTCCATGTAGTAAATTTTTTAAATTAACAAACTCTTTTTCTAATATAGCATGTAAAGCTATATGACTAAATCCTGGTTGAATTTGAGCTATATCTTTTAATAAAGTATTAAAAATAATTTCTATATTGTGGATATGTTCTAAAATAGAACTACCATTCAATGTATAATCGATGATGGATACTAGATGATTAGTAATCATTGCAGGCGCTGATAATACTGCTGCTATTTGTTCTTCTTGAGCATTTTTTTCAATAATATTGGCGACATGAACAAATTGATTTGCATTAGAAAGCGAAGTTCCACCAAATTTCAATACTCGCATGTTTTGTCTCCTAAATATGATTTCTAATATCTTGAACCTTTATTAATAAAAATTGACATAAAATCCTTTAATTATTTATCCATATTGTTTACCGTATTTTTATGGATAATCATTACAATAAATAGTTAAAAATTAGAACAAACACACATTATAATCAATTATATCATTAAATCACTTAATATAAATACTATCTATAATAAAACTTCGCAAGGAGATAATCGATTATTATTTAGGTGGTAATAACATTGCTAAAAATCAAAATATTTGTTTTCATTAAAAATTAAAATATATAGTGATAAATTTATATATACAAATAGGATCACTATCATAAATATACATATATTCATCAAAGATCTATTATCTATAAAATAGAATCAAATTAAGTAATGTTTATGTATGCATATACTTGAATATTTATTCCATTAAATATGGACAAGATAATATCTTCTAATAAACCAATAACAAAACAATATTGTTTATTAACACAAAATATATTGTTAATATAAAAATAATTTTGCGAGATTTTCATGTAATAATATGAATATCAATAAAATAAAAAATAGAGTTAGTAAAGATTGAAGATTTATTAAATATTAATATATTCGTAAATAATCTTATATGTACTTCAAAAAAGTGAAAATATTGAAATTATGCAATTAATATAATTAAATAATTAATTTAATTAATTAAACAATCACTATTGATTAGTAAAAAATAATTTATTACTCCTTGCAACATTAATTTTCAATTGTTTAACAAACTTTTATATATCTATACAAATTACGTTGACTTATATGTTATGAACTAATTTCTATATTGATAGCTTCAAATAAGTGTGCAAGCTTGCATAAATACGTTTTCAAAAACTCAAAATAAAAGAAATATTTGTTATTATTATAATACGATACATTTCTTTTTATTTTTAATAAAACATGTCTAAACAAAATTTAAATATTAAAATTTAATACAACTAATTTGTCGCCATAAATCACGTTTAGCTTTAATATTACATTTTAATACTGGCAATGATGGAGTGTTTAAACATATTCCATAGAAATTTTTTGATACTTCAGTACCAATCCACCAACAGTGACAAGAAAATCCTGATGGGGTAATCAAGTGATTAATTTGACCATTAGTTAATGCGTATACTTCTTTAGGATTAAACCGCGCAGCACGTATAACATCTTTAATAAAAGGGTCATTCAATGATATTGAAAAATCTGACGATATTAATAATAAGCGTAGACATCTCCATAATTTAATCTGATTATTATTATTTAAAACTATGGGATATCGTAACTTCCACAGTATAATACCTAATTGCTGTAGAATAGAATTGTTTTGTTTATCTTCGTTATTAATCCACATACTTACTCACATTAAATTTATATAGTAGCATCAATAATAACTAATATACATAATTAACTCTATAACAATAATTATATGTTTAACTAATTTAATTTTTTATATTACCTTATCGGATACATATACATTTTCAGAAAAATTTTGATTATGATACATACTATCTTGCAAAGATGTATTACCTAATAATTTCACATTTATTGGTTTATTTAAGATTCGCGCATGAGATAATTGAGTTAATATCTTATTGTTAGACAGTCCTTTATTTAATGCAATAATAGAATAAAAAGAAAATAATTTAATACTACCTATTTCATAACAACGAATATTATCAATTTTACTTGAAAGCATTCCAATGATATGACGGATTTTAACTCCATCATTGCGCCCTACTGATATATGATAAATATTCATATTTTTAGAAGATATTCTTTTAGATTTTAACCTAGCTTTCAAAGCCTTATTATCAATACGATAATTATTTTTATGATTATTTTTTGTATGTATTTTATAATTTGATTTACTTTTAATAATTGGATCTGGAGGCAGCACTAATGGACGGTTTCCCTGTGCCATTTTCAATAAAACGGCTGCTAAATTTTCTATTGTTAAATCTTGTTTAGGTTTTATTTGTGATAATAATGATCGATATATATCTAAATCATTATTAGTATTTAATTGAGATTCTATTTTATTAACAAATTTAGCCAAACGGCAAGCAAGCAAAGTTTTAATAGTAGGATGTCGAACTTCTGTAATACTTAAATTTATTTTACGTTCAATATTACGTAACAGACGATATTCTTTATATTCTACAAACAATAAAGATTTCCCGACGCGTCCCGCTCTGCCAGTTCTTCCTATACGATGTATGTAGGCATCAGAATTTATTGGTACGTCATAATTTATTACTAAACTAATACGATGAACATCTAATCCACGTGCGGCAACATCGGTAGCTATAAGAATTTCCAAACTTCCGTGTCTTAATCGATCCAATGTTTGATGTCGTATTGCTTGATTCATATCTCCGTTTAAAGCCGCGCTATTATAACCAAATTTTTCTAATATTTCAGAAATTTCAACTGTTGCGCATTTAGTACGAACAAAAACGATGGCTGCTTCAAAATCTTCTGTTTCTAAAAATCGCATTAATGCTTCATGCTTAGCTATTCCGCGAACTAACCAATAACTTTGTTTAATATCAGCACACATATTTGTATTAGTATGAATATATACTTCTTTTGGGTTATTCATAAATCTATAACTTATACGGCGAATGCCCATAGGAAAAGTAGCAGAAAATAACGCTGTTTGGCGCTTAATTGGAACATTTCTAATAATACGCTCAATGTCTTCAATAAACCCCATACGTAACATTTCATCAGCTTCATCTATCACTAAAGTTTTTAATTTAGATAAATTAGCAGTACCACGATCTAAATGATCTATTAATCTACCTGGAGTACTGACAATAATATGAGGCCTTTTATCCAACGCGCGCAATTGAATGTCATAACTTTGTCCTCCATATAAAGTCACAATATTTATTTTATTCATATATCTTGTAAAATCAGAACACACTCTTCCAATCTGGATCGCCAATTCTCGAGTAGGTGTTACAATCAATGCTTGAGAAAAAGAATCATTAATATCAATATTGTGTAGCAATGGCAACACAAAGGCTGCAGTTTTTCCGCTACCTGTATGCGCCATTCCTAATACATCATATCCAGCTAATAAATATGGAATACACTGAGTTTGAATAGGTAAAGGTTTTTTATATCCAATATCATGTAAGACATCAATTATATGATGATTTAACCCTAAATCCATAAAAGAATCTGCGGTTTTTGACATCTGTAATTACTCCATATTTAATAAACCAATTAACTATATAAGTTTAATATAAAAATTTTTAGAAAATAACATTTCCTAATGTAGAAATGTATACACATATAGATTAAGATCGTTCAAAGAATAATGTTACTGTATATGTATTAACATTAATAAATTATGATTAAAAACTTGTATAATATTTATGAAAACTATATTAACCAAATATAAACACCATTTTTATAGAAAATATTGATTCTTAAATACTATTAAACAATAATCTACATATTATTGTTTTATGTAGATGACCGAATAGAATTTAAATTTTTATTTACTTCCTTGAAGGTCTATATTTATCTTTGTAGCGCACCAATACTCCACTGCGTACTTATTCATTTGAATCCTATTTATTAATAATAAATATAAATTTAGTTTTTATAAACATGTTATTAAGTTATATATTTCTTTGTTTATATTAAACAATTTAAAATATAAGTAAATTACTATAAATAATAGTGCAATATATTTCAGATAAATAAACAATCATCAATCCATGTAAACAACTAACTATAAACCGAATATTATTATATCTACATATATACAATGACCAAATAACTAATCTCATTATACTACAATGAAATTTACACTGCTTTTATTCCCTTCATACTTAAACGAATTCTCCCTTGACGATCTATTTCTAATACTTTTACTAATACTTCTTGTCCTAATTTTAAATAATCAGTGACTTTATTTATTCTTTTTTCAGAAATCTGAGAAATATGCACTAATCCTTCTTTTCCAGATAAAATAGTTACGAATGCGCCAAATTCAACAATATGTGTAACTTTTCCAGTATAAATAGCTCCTATTTCAACATTTGCAGTAATATCGTTAATTCTGCGAATAGCTTGTTTTGCCTTATCATAATCTAAAGACACTATTCTTATGGTACCATCATCTTCAACATCAATAATAGTATTAGTTTCTTCAGTCAATGAACGAATGACAGATCCTCCTTTTCCTATAATATCTTTAATTTTACCCGGATTAACTTTGATGCTGTATATTCTTGGTGCAAATTTTGAAATTTCCTTCTTAGGAACCTTAATAATCTTATCCATAATATCTAGTATTTGAAATCTAGCATATTTTGCTTTTTCTAACGCAATGTTTATAATATCATAAGTAATTCCATCTATTTTAATATCCATTTGCAATGCCGTAATGCCCTGACGACTACCAGATATTTTAAAATCCATGTCTCCAATATGATCTTCATCACTTATAATGTCGGATAATACCACAAAATCGTTGCCTTCTTTAATTAATCCCATAGCAACGCCAGCAACTGATTCTTTAATCGGTACCCCGGCATCCATTAACGCCAAAGATGTTCCACAGATGGATGCCATGGAAGATGACCCATTGGATTCAGTAATTTCTGACACTACACGTATTGTATAAGGAAATTCATTAGAATCAGGCATAACTGCCAACATTCCACGCTTTGCTAATCGTCCATGGCCAATCTCTCTTCTTTTTGGAGCGCCCATAATACCGATCTCTCCAACACAATATGGCGGAAAATTATAATGTAATAAGAATCTATCAATACGTGCTCCGATTAATCCATCAATATTCTGTGCATCACGTTCTGTACCAAGTGTGACGGTTACTAATGCCTGAGTGTCGCCTCTAGTAAACAATGCTGATCCATGAGTACGAGGCAGTATACCTGTTTTTATATCTATTTCACGAATTACATCTTTTGAACGTCCATCCACACGTAATTTATTTTCTAGAATACGATAACGAATTGATTGCGTTTCTAAATAATTTAAAAGATACATTATTTCTTTTTCATCTACAACGATATTACTATCACAGTTATTATTAAGAACAGTCTTTATGATGTCTTTTTTAATACTATCAACTTTAGCATGACGCTCCTGTTTATCAAAAAAACAATATATGTCTTTAGAGCGAGACTCATACAATTCAGATACATATGTTTTTAAGGACATGTTAATTTCTTTTTCTTTCCAAGAACATTTAGATTTTCCAAATTTTTGGACTAATTTATTGATATTGTAAATCACTGTTTGTTGTTGTTCGTGTCCAAATATAATAGCATCTAATATTTCTTTTTCACTTAGTAAACATGATTCTGAATCCACCATCAAAATGTTAGATTCAGTACCTGAAATAACCAAATCTAATTTACTATTAGATAACTCTGTCGTTGTTGGGTTTAGTACGTATTTATTTTTAATATAACCAACTCTAGCCGCTCCAATTGGCCCCAAAAATGGAATATCAGATAAACTTAATGCAGCAGAAACTCCTATTATGGCTACGATATCTGGGTCCACTTGCGGATTTACTGACATCACTGTAGCAACTACTTGCACATCGTTAATAAACCCTTTGGGAAATAATGGTCGAATAGGGCGATCAATCAAACGAGACGTTAACGTTTCATTTTCACTTGGGCGACCTTCTCTACGAAAGAAACCTCCTGGAAATTTTCCGGCGGCATACGTGCGTTCTTGATAATTTACAACAAGAGGAAAAAAATCTTGTTCTAATTTTACTTGATTAGAACTAACTACAGTAACAAGTACTGTAGTATCACTCATACTCACCATGACCGCAGCATTTGCCTGACGAGCTACAGTTCCAACGTCTAAAATTACAGTATGTTTCCCATATTTAAATTTATGAACAATCGGATTTAACAAAACAATATCCTTTATATTTAAAATATAATTTTTATGTATTGAATTAATCATCTATGATTTATTAACGAACGCTCTTCATTTTACTTCTTAACTTTAAAATAATAAGCTATATAAATACATTATGATGTTAATTTAATTATAAATTTTATGCTAATGACGTAACCCTAAATTTTTTATTAAATTGGCATAACGTAATACGTGATTTTCCTTTAAATATTTCAATAATTTCCGTCGATGAGCAACCATTTTCAGCAATCCACGACGACTATGATGATCTTTTTTATGTTTTAAAAAATGATGCTTCAAATAATCAATACGTTCAGTTAATAAAGCGACCTGTACCTCAGTAGAGCCAGTATCTTTAAGATCGCGACCAAATGTAGAAATTATTTCTATTTTTCTTTTAACACTCCAAGACATGCAAAACACCTTTATATTTTATAAACCTATGTCCAAAGATAAGTTATATTTTAAACTGAAGTCAAATAAAACTTTAATTAATATTCAATATTCTATTTTAACCACCCATCTTATTTAAAAAATAATAAATTAGATCTATAGCAAAACATGCTTCATATGGCATCATACATGACCATTTCGGGTTTGAATTACTGTTCTAATCTGCTTTCTATACACAGTAAGTAATACAATCAATATTTATACTCGTATTATTTAATAAAATAAAAATAATTAGAATATATTCTACATATTTCATTTTCAACTTAATTTAGTGATAACGTATGCGCTATAATTTCACTTATACTTATTAATTATACTTAGCGCGTTCAAAGCATAATTGAGTGTATTGGTATCAATAATTCATCTAACTTACAAAAAGCTTCTAAATCGTCAAAAGAATCATTATAAAAAATAGTTTCCAGGGTGTTTATACTTATCATAGAAGAGGAGATATATTTCCCAACTGATAAACGACGCAATGCTATGACATGCGCTCCACAACCTAAGGTCTCCCCAATGTCATTTATCATACTCCGAATGTAAGTGCCTTTAGAACAACTAACATCTAATTCAATAATATTTTCTGTTTTTTTAAGAAGATTTAGATTATATATATGAACTATCCTAGGTTTTCTAGGAATAGTTATTCCTTTTCTAGCATATTTATATAAAGGCAACCCACGATATTTTAATGACGAAAACATAGGAGGAATCTGATTTTGTACTCCTTTAAAAGATTCTAAGCATTGTTTTAATTTATTATTATTTAGTTGTACAGATGAAACACGAACAATTACTCCATCTGAATCAAAAGTATTAGTACTTTCTCCTAATTTAGCAATTACTTTATATCTTTTGTCATAATTCAACAGATATTTAACAAATTTAGTTGCCTTTCCAAAACAAATAAGAAGCATTCCTGTAGCCAAAGGGTCTAAGGTACCAGCATGTCCTATTTTATTTGCGCAAAATAACTTATTGATTTTTCTTAATAATGAACTAGAAGATATCCCCTGAGGTTTATCTAATAATAGAACACCATTAACATTTCTAATTAACCTACTCTTGTATCTCTTCACTAATCAACTCTAACATATTTAACTTAATTTCTATGTTTAATCTCTGTTGTAACAGTAGTGATTAAATCACACACCCTTGTTCCTTCACTTAATGAAGAATCATACTTAAATAACAAAATAGGAGCGATACGTAAACACATAGCATTAGCCAATAAAAAACGAATGAAACGTGAAGCACGTTGTAATATTACAATAGCAGAATTTATTTCTTCTGGACTGTCTTTATCAATAAAAGTAACGAAAATATTAGCGTTTTTTAAATCTTTAGATACTTGAACTCCTGAAACGGTAGGTTTACCTATACGGATATCATTGATTTTATGCTGTAAAATAACAGAAACATTTTTGTGTATTTCTTGAGAAACACGCTGAGTGCGATAGTAGTTATTTTGATGCTGAATGTACATTCCTTCTTACCTTTTATAGAAGAATTGCGCTTAACGTTAAAATCCAAACACACCCGTCCTTAATAAAATAAAGGTATAAATAATCAACTATGTCTTATTTAAGGTTATACATGAGGCATCTTTATGGTATCAAATACTTCAATCATATCTCCAGAATGAATATCATTATAATTTTTTATACTAATACCACACTCCACCCCACTTCGTACTTCATGAACATCATCTTTAAAACGACGCAACGACTCTAATTCACCTTCATAAGTAACTATATTATTTCGTATGATCCTAATCTTTTTATGGCATTTTATCATTCCTTCAACAACTATACAACCGGCGATATTTCCATGTTTTGGAGAATGAAACACACTCCGTACCTTTGCTAAACCAATACTTTCATGTTTATATCGCGGCACTAGCATACCGTGCATCATTTGTTTTACTTCATTTATTAAATCATAAATTACTGAATAATAACGCACATCTATTTGGTCTAACTCAATTATGCGTCTTGCAGAAAGATCTGCTCTAACATTAAACCCTAAAATAATTGCATTATAAGCTACCGCTAATGCGATATCAGTTTCAGTAATACCGCCAATAGACGAAGACAAAATCTTTACTATTATATTACTAGTTGATAAACTTTCTACAGATTCACGAATAGCCTCAGAAGAACCTTGTGTATCAGATTTGATAATTAAATTTAATTCAGAAATAGCACCACTGGTAGTATTCTTAATATTAGCAAAGATATTTGCTATATTAGGTTCTTTTTGGCGAGCTAATTTCATTTCTCGAAATTTTCCTTGACGATATAACGCCACTTCTCGTGCTTTTTTTTCATCCCGCACCACAATGACCATTTCTCCAGAATCAGGTATCCCTGACAAACCCAATAATTCAACCGGGATTGATGGTCCTGCCGAAGTAATATCGTGACCAAATTCATTTCGCATAGCACGAACACGTCCATACTCTGTTCCACATAAAATTATATCACCACATTTTAGTGTACCTTCACGAACTAAAACAGAAACTACAGGCCCACGTCCTTTATCTAAAAAAGACTCAAGAACCGTAGCAATTGCCATACCGTGGCGCATTGCTTTTAATTCTAATATTTCTGACTGTAATAAAATAGCATCTAATAAATTATTTATTCCATCGCCTGAAATAGCAGAAACATTTATAAACTGCGTATCACCACCCCAATCTTCCGGGATAAGACCATGATTATTTAGATCATTTTTTATTCGTTCAGGATTTGCTTCTAACTTATCAATTTTATTTATTGCTACTACCACAGGAACATTAGCAGCTTGAATATGCTGTATTGCTTCAATAGTTTGAGGCATAACTCCATCATCAGCAGCTACTACTAAAACTACAATATCCGTTAACTGAACTCCACGAGCACGCATAGCTGTAAATGCCGCATGTCCAGGAGTATCTAGAAAAGTAATTATTCCATTATCAGTACTTACATTATATGCGCCTATACTCTGAGTAATACCTCCTATTTCAGAAGACGCTATCTTAGTCGAACGAATATAATCAAGAAGGGAAGTTTTACCATGATCTACATGGCCCATAACAGTAACTATCGGTGCGCGATTTTCGATCATAGTACAACTATTAATACGATCATTCATAATTAATTCTTCTAGTTCGTTGTCATGGCGTAAAATGACTTTATGCCCCATCTCTTCCGCTACTAATTGAGCTGTTTCTTGATCAAGAATTTGGTTAATAGTTGCCATGATCCCCAATTGCATCATCGCTTTAATAACACACGAGCTCTTCGTTGACATTTTATTAGCTAACTCAGCTACACTTATAGTTTCTCCAATAATAATATCACGATTAATTACTTGAACAGGTTTATTGAAACCCTGTAGCAATGCACTTTGTTTGCGCTTACTTTTACCTATTCGATTTGAAACATATAATTCTTCTTCTTTACTAAATTCATCAGGCATAATTGCATATAGACGATGATTATTGCTTCTTTTGGTTTGCTGCTGTTTGGTTAATTTTCCTCCACTTCGATTCCGCGTACGCGTACGAGAGCGATTACGTCGTTCGTTTTCTAATTTTTGATTGTTATTTTTTTCTATTAATGAAGGCATACAATATAATTTACTACCGTTATTATTATTTTCTAAATTAGAAGGAATTGTTTTTGCATTTTCAATATTCCAATTATCTTCAGATCTTTTTTTAATTAACTGTGTTTCATTTTTTTCTTGTAAATATTTACCTTCAACTTTACGAGGATATACTTTTCCTGACACTTTTTCTTTACATCTTATTGATTCAGAATAATGATGATTTTTTTTAGAATTTTGAGTTAAAAAAAACGGATTTATGGTGTCATCTACTTTTTTATTTACTAATTTATTTTCTTTAGTTGAATTAGCCAATTCATGATTAACATTAGATACCATTTTATTTTTTAAGTCAATACACTCTGGTTCTTGTAAAGTAGTATATTGTATATATGTAAGTTTCTTTCGTATCTCTATGTGTACTTGTTTACTTTTACCACCGATACCGGATACACTCAAAGTGCTACGTGTTTTTCGTTTCAACGTTAATTTATTGGATAAGCCTTTTTTATTATCATTCATATGTTTAAACAAAATTTCTTTTTCTATTTGAGTTATAATATCCTTTTCTGTTTTAATAATGCCGAAATATGAAAACCATTGTATTAATTGATCTACCGACGTCTTCATTTCCATAGCAAATGATTGTATAGTGCTATCTATCATGGTGTTCCTTAATTATTACATTAAATAATTAATATTTATTATCATTATTAAACCAACAAATATTGCGAGCTTCCATAATTAATTCTCCAACTTTTTCTTTGGTTACTCCTTCGATGTCAGATAAAATTGATATATCTTGTTCGGCTAAATCTTCTAATGTAGAAATACCACGTTCAATTAATTTCAATGCCAATTCATATTCAATATTGGACAATCTCAACAACTCTATAATAGGATTAATAACGGCAGTATGATTATTGTCTTTAACGTCTTGATTATGTGTAATAGAAAAGTTTTTTAAAGCATTTTTTGCACGATTCCTAATTGCTTCCACTGTTTTAGTATCAATTTTTTTTATCGATAACAGTTCTGTTATAGGTACATACGCTAATTCTTCAAGTGAAGAAAATCCTGAATCAATTAAAATTTTAGCAGATTCTTCACTAATATTTAAGGTGTTCACGAAAATATTGGTGACAGCAGATATTTCAACCTGACGCTTTTTTTCTAATTCGTCTACAGTCATAATATTTAATTCCCAGCCACTTAATTGAGATACTAAACGAATATTTTGTCCATTTCGTCCAATAGCTTGAGCTAAATTAGATTCTTCTACTGAAATATCCATTGTATGCTTATCTTCGTCTATAACAATGGATGCGACATCAGCAGGAGACATAGCATTAATCACAAACTGTACGGGATTATCATCCCATAATACAACATCTACTCGTTCCCCTCCTAATTCACTAGAAATAGCCTGAACACGTGCTCCTCGCATACCCACACAAGCACCTATTGGATCAATACGTTTATCATTTGTTTTGACAGCAATTTTTGCTCGTGAACCAGGATCTCGGGCAGCAGTCTTAATTGTAATTAATTCTTCTCCAATTTCAGGTACTTCAATACGAAATAATTCAATCAGCATTTCAGTTCTAGTTCTACTTATAAACAATTGAGGGCCTTTAAAATCTGGTCGTACTAAGTACAAAATCCCACGAATTCTATCTCCTAATCTAAAATTTTCACGCGGCAGCATCTCTTCCTTATTAATAATTCCTTCAGCATTATTTCCCAAATCTATATTAATACTATCCCTATTAATTTTTTTTACTATGCCTGTCACAATGTCACCTTGGCGACTTAAAAATTGTTCTATAATAATTGCTCGTTCAGCTTCACGTACTTTTTGGACAATAACCTGTTTTGCAGTTTGTGTTGTAATACGATCAAAACTAACAGATTCAATAACATCTTCAATATAATCATAAATTTTAATTTTTGGATTTTCAAACCGAGCAGCATCTAACGTAATTTCTCTAGTAGGTTGAGTAACTTGTTCTACTACAACCCATCTCCTAAACGTGTTTATCTGACCTGATTTACGATCAATTACAACACGCACTTCAATATCTTGTTCATATTTTTTTCTTGTAGCAGCGGCCAATGCAATCTCTAACGCTTCGAAAATTTTTTCCTGAGGTACAGCTTTTTCATTAGAAACTGCTTCTACTACAGCTAAAATCTCTTTATTCATTTTAATTATCTCAAAAATCTATTCTTAATAACTACTAAATATTACTTAATTTAAGTAAATTTTTTAAATATCAAAATCTTTTAGTCATTTTTATTTAAAACACAAAATTACCATATGATTATCGGTTTAAATTATAAAAAATCATGATTAACCAGACAAGCGCTAATTCAGCATCCTACGCATATCAGACAACCTCATAGCACATATAACAGAATTCTATTTGATATTATGAAACTAATGAATCTTGATAAACTTTCATATTAAAATAATTAACAATCTACCTGCCCGATACTATAATACATTAGTATCAGAATAAATCCATCAAGACTCTCTAAGATATTAAATGATTTACTGACAAACCAATTAAATAATTGATGGCTTTTAAATAAAAACACAAACAATAATTTTTATTATTTTTTATTTTATAATATGATACTTGTTGGAGCATGTACTGTATTTAATAGGGTTGCGGGGGTCGGATTTGAACCAACGACCTTCGGGTTATGAGCCCGACGAGCTACCACACTGCTCCACCCCGCGTCAATACTAAAACGATGAGATTATACACTATATAACTCTAAAAAATCAAATTATTTATATCATAAAGCAATACCGAGGACGGGATTCGAACCCGTAATCTCAAAAAAGAGAAACTACCACCTCAAAGTAGCGTGTCTGCCTGTTCCACCACCTCGGTATTGATGCAAATATCATCAAAATAATATATTAAATATTATTATTATTTACATTGATTACTAATTACACATGTCTACGTATATATTGTTTTATCGTACATGAACAAATATATTTATTTGACATATTTTTATATATTGTGTTTTTCACAAAAAATATTTAATTAAATTTAATTCAATATTAGAATTGACTATTTTGTACACTATTTTGAATATATTTTTGATTTTGTTTGCTATTCATATTTCCTAATAACAAACTAAGTACAAAAAACAATATAGCTAAAATTACTATTAAACGAGTTATTCCATCATTAAATCCTCCCGAACCTAACATATCATTTAAAGATCGATTACTAAACATTCCCCCAGAATCGTTACCTTTATTTTGTTGAAACATAATCAATGCAATTAAAGCCATTGCTATTATTACAAATATAACTAAAAAAGTTTGATACATGACATTATAATATCCTTAACATCAACATAAATTATCATAATTAAATAATAGTTATATACTTAATTTTATACTTATATAAATTTTCTTCATACAAGTATAAGTTAAATAATTTACTAAAGTTAACGGTATATGATACATAACAAATGTTAAATTTAACTACTATCATATTTATTTCATTTGTGATCTTATTGCAGAAGCTATTCTATTTGCTAAATACAATATTTTATCATAACGTTTTCCTTCCACCATAATACGAATATATGGTTCAGTACCGGACTTACGTAATAACACACGTCCTTGTTCAGATAATTCCTCTGCTACTGCTTTAGCTTCTTTTTTAACTGAATCGGAATCTAAAGGACTATCAGTACCAGAATAATATACATTAACTAAAATTTGGGGTAATAAACATATGTCATTGCATAATTCATATAAACTTACGCAATTATTCACCATAGCAGACAATATTTGGAGAGCAACAATAATACCATCCCCTGTAGTGGTTTTATCTAAGAGTACAATATGTCCTGAATTCTCACCTCCAATATGCCAACCTTTTTTTTTTAACATTGCAAGCACACAGCGATCGCCGATCCCAGCACGTATAAAAGGAATATTTAACTGTTTTAATGCTGATACAAGTCCCATATTGCTCATAAGAGTACCTACTATACCTCCTGTTAGTTGCTTATTACGATACAATTTTTCTCGAGCGATAATATATAACATTTGATCGCCATCTACTTTATTTCCAAAATGATCAACCATAATTACTCTATCGCCATCTCCATCATAAGCAATACCTAAATCTGCCTTTTTTGCCAATACCTGAGCACGTAGTTGCCGAATATTTGTAGCACCGCATTCCTTATTAATATTTACTCCATTTGGATGACATGCAATAGTAACCACCTTAGCTCCTAACTCACGAAATACACTCGGAGCTATTTGGTAAGTAGCTCCATTAGCGCAATCTACAACTATTTTTAATTTTCTCAAACTAAGATGGGTTGGAAAAGTTCCTTTACAAAATTCTATATAACGACCAGCTGCGTCAACAATACGACTAGCTTTTCCTAATTCTTTTGGATCAACGCATGTTAAACATTTATTTAATTCTGTCTCTATAGCATGTTCTACTTCGCTATCCAATTTGGTGCCCTTAACAGAAAAAAACTTAATACCATTATCATAAAAAGGATTGTGCGAAGCAGAAATTACAATACCAGCTTCAGCTCTAAAAGCGCGAGTTAAATATGCAATTGCTGGAGTAGGCATAGGACCAGTTAATGCCGCAGACAAACCAGCGGCAGCTAACCCTGATTCTAATGCCGATTCTAACATATACCCAGAAATACGAGTATCTTTTCCGATAATAATTTGATTAGATCGTCCTTTACTATAACGACTCAATACCTTGCCTGCAGCCCAACCAAGCTTTAAAACAAAATCTGGAGTGATTGGAGCGCTCCCAACTCTACCTCTAATACCATCAGTACCGAAGTATATGAGGCGATTCATATTAGAGGCTTCCTTATTTTTTTTCATGTCGAAACATAGCTTGAACTACTTGTAATGCTTCTGCCGTCTCCTTGACATCATGTACACGAATAATTCGTGCGCCTTGTATGGCTGAAATTACCGCACAGGTAATACTGCCTATTAATCTGTTTTTAGGATTGCATTGATTGTTACTAAGACTAAGCATCGATTTGCGTGATATTCCAACTAATAAAGGTAAACCAAAATGATGAAAATATTTCAAATTAGCTAAAAGCTGATAATTATGTGCTAAATTCTTTCCAAAACCAAACCCAGGATCAAGTAATATTTTATCTTTAGTAATACCAGCTGATTCAAAACGAGATATTTGTTTAGAAAAATATTCATTTACTTCAGCTACGATATTAAAATACATTGGAGAAGTTTGCATTGTCTTAGGCTTTCCTTGCATATGCATTAAACATACCGGTAGCTTACAATATACTGCAGCTTGCATAGATCCTTTAGTGGTGAGAGAACGTACATCATTGATTAAATGAGCGCCAATATCCCCGCTTTCACGTATTATTAATGCTGATGATGTATTTATCGAAATACAAATATCAAAACGTTGCGCTATAGCACGTACTACAGGTATAACACGTTCTGCTTCTTCTTCATCACTGATCATATCAGCTCCAGGTCGTGTTGATTCTCCTCCCACATCAATCAAAGTAGCGCCATCAGAAATCATATGAAATGTATGGTCAATAGCTTTAGAAAGAGTACAATAATTTCCTCCATCAAAAAAAGAATCAGGAGCAACATTCAAAATACCCATAATTTGAACTTCAGAAAGATTTAAATTATATTTATTTATAACTGAATTCATAAATTCACATACATCTCTAATATATTGTTTTAATTTAATCTATATATTATTTTGTTTCTATAAAATAAAAAATATTTTTTGATAAAAATAACGAATATTAATTTTTATTTTTTTTATGTAAATTATCACAATATTATTGCGACGCAGTATCAGGATTATCCTTATAAGATTCTCTGTTTACTGATTTTGGTTCTATTACTGAAGAAATACAAGAAGAAGTATTCTTATCGTTACTTGTATCAAATGAACTATGTTCCCATCCAGATGGAGGCTCAATTGATTTTCGATTCATCAAATCGTTTATCTGAGACGCATTGATTGTTTCATATTTTATTAATGCATCCTTCATAGAATGAAGGATGTCTATATTTTCTATTAAAAGATTGTGAGCACGAACATAATTTTTTTCAATCAAAAATTTAATTTCTTGATCAATAATACGAGCAGTTTCGTCAGACATATGTTTTTCTTTAGCTACTGAGCGTCCAAGAAAGATTTCTCCTTCTTCCTCTGCATATAATAACGGACCAAGTTTTTCAGAAAATCCCCATTGAGTTACCATATTCCGAGCAATAGAAGTGGCGACCTTTATATCATTAGATGCGCCAGTAGATACCTTATTTGGACCATAAATTATTTCTTCTGCAAGTCTACCTCCATATAGCGTAGAAATTTGACTCTCTAATTTTTGTCGACTTGTACTAATTGCATCACCTTCTGGTAAAAAAAATGTTACACCTAAAGCACGCCCCCTAGGAATTATAGTGACTTTATGTACTGGATCATGCTCTGGAACTAATCTACCAATTATAGCATGGCCAGCTTCATGGTAAGCTGTAGATTCTTTTTGCGCCTCTGTCATTACCATAGAACGACGTTCAGCTCCCATTACAATCTTGTCTTTAGCTTTTTCAAATTCTATCATTGATACCATATTCTTATTTTCACGAGCTGCAAATAAAGCTGCTTCATTCACAAGATTAGCTAAATCAGCCCCTGAAAATCCCGGTGTTCCCCTAGCAATTACTAATATGTCTACGTCTGATGATAATGGCACGTGACTAATGTGTACTTTTAATATTTGTTCTCTACCTCTAATGTCTGGTAATCCCACAACTACTTGACGATCAAATCGACCTGGCCTCAACAAGGCTGGGTCTAATACATCTGGACGATTAGTAGCGGCTATAACAATAATTCCTTCATTTCCTTCAAATCCATCCATCTCTACTAACATCTGATTTAAAGTTTGTTCTCGTTCATCATGTCCTCCTCCCAGTCCTGCGCCTCTTTGACGACCAACTGCATCAATTTCATCAATAAAGATAATGCATGGCGCGGCTTTTTTAGCTTGTTCAAACATGTCTCGCACACGAGATGCTCCAACACCAACAAACATTTCTACAAAATCAGAACCTGAAATAGTAAAAAATGGAACTTTTGCTTCTCCAGCAATTGCTTTTGCCAAAAGCGTTTTCCCAGTACCAGGAGGTCCTACCATTAATACTCCTTTTGGAATTTTTCCGCCTAATTTTTGAAATCTACTAGGCTCACGTAAATAATCTACTAATTCTTTTACTTCTTCTTTTGCCTCGTCACATCCTGCTACATCCGCAAAAGTAGTTTTAATTTGATCCTCAGTTAACATACGCGCTTTACTTTTTCCAAAAGACATTGCACCTTTTCCGCCTCCTTGCATTTGACGCATAAAGAAAACCCATACCCCAATTAATAATAGCATTGGAAACCAAGAAATAAAAATAGATGTAATTAAACTAGGTTCTTCTGGAGGCTCTCCAACAACTTTTACTTTTTTAGTTAAAAGAATATCAAGTAATTTTGGATCATTTACTGGGATATAAGTAGTATAACGATTACTATCCTTTTTTATAACAACAATTTCACGACCGTTAATACGAGCTTCTTTAACTTGATCTTGGTTTAAATCATACATAAAAGTAGAATAATCCAATTTACGACTACCTGAGTCGCTAGGCCCGAAACTCTGGAACAAAGACATAAAAACTACTGCAATAACCAACCAGAGACCTAGGTTTTTAGCCATATCACTCAAAAGATTAACCTCGCACACATTGCATTACAGCAAAATTTGAATAATTTTGACATGTTATATAACATGTCAATTATATTTACGTTTTTTAGCTACAATATAGACTTCACGAGAATGAGACCTAGAAGCATCTGGTTTACGGATTTTTACTAGGTTAAATAAAGAATGTACATCACACATGTATTGATCCCACCCCTTTCCCTGAAAAATTTTTACTAGAAAATTTCCCCCATACATTAAGATATCACGACATATATTTAAGGCTACATTTCCAAGATATATAGATTGATTAACATCAATTATTGATATGCCGGTTATATTAGGAGACATATCAGATAAAACAACATGAACCTTTTGTTGTCCTATCCATGTACGCAGTGTTTTAAAAACATTAGGATCGGAGCAATCTCCCTGTAAAAAATCTACTCCAGAAATCCTACGCATAGGTAATATATCACATGCTATAACGCGTCCTGTATTACCTATTCTATTTTTTACATACATCGCCCATCCACCAGGCGCTGATCCTAAATCTATTACTGTCATTCCAGAAGCAATTAACATATCCATATGATTTATTGCATCTAATTTAAACCAAGCCCGTGATCGCAGTTTCAGTTTTCGTGCTTCTATCACATATTGGTCTTTACAATATTTTTGCAACCACCTTGAAGAAGGTACAGAACATTTTTTATTTATCATATCAGGTTTATTTCTTGAATATTTTTGCATAAACAACGTTGATAAAATAAAGGTAACTAGTATTTTTAATCTTATTTAAATAAAAAATTAAAATTTTTATATAAAAATTAATTAATTCTTTAGTATATAATCTAAATATCACTCTAAGTATTACAAAAAATATACAGATCAAAATACATCTGAAATACAAATTAATAAATACCCTAAAACATACAACAACTAAAAACATAAAACCTTAATAACAAAATCACTACATCATATACTTTCACTACAATTTAATTTAATATAAATTGTATAATAAATAAAACTTAAACTTTTTAATTACAAAATTGCTATTTTTTAAAATTTTTTCAGAAAATATAATTTTTACAGCATATGATTTCAATAATATTTAATCTGAATTATTTTATATCTTATTTTTCCTGTTGGAGTGTCAATCTCGATAACATCTCCTGCTTTATGGCCGATTAAACCTCTAGCAATAGGAGAATTAATAGAAACCGTGTTTTCTTTGAGGTTTGCCTCATCATCTCCTACAATACTATATGTTCGTCTATGTGCTGTATCTAAATTTTCAATATTAACTGTAGCTCCAAAAACTATCCTATTGTTAGTAATTAATTTTGTGACATCTATAATATGCGCATGAGAAAGCTTAGACTCTATTTCTTGAATGCGTCCTTCACAAAAACCCTGTTGCTCACGAGCAGCATTATATTCAGCATTTTCTTTTAAATCACCATGCTCGCGTGCTTCGGAAATATTTTTTATAATTTCTGGACGACGAATATTCTTTAAGTAATCCAATTCTTTTCTCAATCTTTCAGCTCCACGTAAAGTCATTGGTACATACTTCATGGCTTACCTTCATCATATTATATATGTTTAAAAAAAATAAATTCTTATCTGTATACAATGTTTACATTATAATCAGATAACATAATTTAATTAAAATGTATTCTCTAACACAGATATTTAATCTTATCAAGAACATCACTCTCTATAACGAAACATCATATAAACAAAACAAAAAATACCATGGTATAAAAATTTTAAATCCAATAGCATATTCAGTTTATTATTTTAAAATATAAATAAAATCACATTAATCTAACCACTTTGCTACGTTCTCTTACATATATATTATAAGAATTTATTCTTAATTTTGGCCATGATAAATAATAAACTTCATAATGCTGTCACACAGCAATGATATATTCGTATTATGTGTCGAAGATATAGAATAATAACGGCCTTTCCACTGTAAAGAACTAATGATATACTCAATCTTTTTTTCTACTACATATCTCTCTAATAAATCTATTTTATTAAATATTAACCAACAAGGTTTGTAAGTCAATTTTTTACTATAGTTATTTAATTCATGTCTAATAGTAATAATATTTTCTAACGGATCAGAATTATCCAAAGGTGCAATATCAATAAAATGCAATAATATTTGACAATGTTCTAGATGCTTTAAAAACCTCATTCCCAATCCTGAGCCATTAGAAGCGCCTTTAATAATACCAGGAATATCTGCAATAACAAATCTATCATAATCATTAATCTGTACTACACCTAAATATGGTACTAATGTAGTAAATGGATAATCTGCTACCTTTGGTTTCGCTGACGATATTACACGAATAAAACTGGATTTTCCAGAATTAGGCAGTCCAAGTATTCCGACGTCCGCTATCAGAAGTAATTCTAAATTCAAGTGCTGAAACTCTCCTGCCCCCCCATGTGTACTACAAAGTTTTTTGTGTCGTGGAGCATATTTAAAATGTCCATTCCCAAAACCATGGCGCCCTCCTTTAGCTACCATTAACCATTTTTTATGACTGTCTATTTCCCCTAATAATTCATTTGTTTTTTTGTCACTCACTCTAGTTCCATACGGAACTTTTACAAAAATATCCTTACCCTTTTTTCCAGTACAACCCCGGCTACGTCCACATTGTCCATGCCCAGCTCTAAAAATATGATGAAAATGAAAATAATTTAAAGTGTTTACATTAGGATCTGCTAATAACCAAACATTACCTCCGTCTCCTCCATTACTACCATTAGGTTTTTTTAAAAAAGAACTGCCCTTTCTTGTTTTTTGAAAACTAACACAACCATGCCCTCCATTTCCAGCAACAACTGTAATATCAGTCATATCAATAAATCTCATAATACACCTCTATATACATCGACTAAATTTTAGGAAGCATGTAGATATACCTCTCATTCAATAAATTTATGAAATAATTAATTTTATTTCATATTATTAAATCATATTTCTAGTATTTTTCCATTTTATATGACGTAAATTCATCATTTTTATAATTTAATAAAATTATTACTATAGACTATCTAAAAATAACAAAAATTATTACAATCCTAATAAAATATAATCAATAGTATATGCACAACTAAATCAAATATTTATGTAAATATATATTTAATTAATCTTATAAATTATAAATTATTCACGTCACAGATTTTATATTCACCATATCTACACGCTATGATGAGTTATTATTTTTCTATAAAAAATTTATATCCATATTTAGGATTATTTTTAACCGATCTAAAAGCATGTATTACAGAGACATCAACACTAATACAACTGCTACTTTTTTAACTATAAAATATAATTAAACTCCGTCTTAACCAATTTATTTGATATCAAATCACAACAATTTGATATTAAATAACATTACTATAAAATCACACTTATTTTATTTGTTAGCAATAATACTAATAAACCTACGACGAGACACTCCCTTTTTTTCAAATAAAACTTTCCCAGATTTTAAAGCAAAAAGAGTATAGTCTCTTCCACAGCCTACATGGTTGCCTGGATGAAATGTATTACCGCGTTGACGTACAATAATAGCACCTGAAGACACAAACTCTCCTCCAAAACATTTAATTCCTAAACGTTTACTATGTGAATCTCGACCATTACGAGTAGAACCCCCGGCTTTTTTATGTGCCATTTTTATTCCTTATCTCTTAATTATTTAAATTATAACTATTTATGCTTTTTATTTTTATTTTTGTAAAACACTGACGATGTCCTTGAAATTTACGAAAATGTTTACGACGACGAAATTTAATAATCTCTATCTTTCGATTGACATTTTGTTCTACAATTTCCGCTATCACTTTTCCCTCTTTTATGAAAGGATATCCTATTTGAAGGCAATCATTACATTTAAGAAGCAATATTTGATTAAATTCAACTTGATTACCAACATTGACACCAATCTTTTCTACATTAATTATTTGACCTTCAGTAACACGATACTGTTTACTACCAATTTGAAAAACTGCATACATAAATAATGATCCATCTCTTGTTTATAATCTGATATTATTTCTATGTATGTCTTATACATTAAAAAAGAATGTTTCTCAACCATAATAGTAAATATTGTTATTAATAATAATAATAATGAAAATTACCACATGTATTACTTATGGAATCACTATATATGATACATATCACTTCATATATATAATACGTACATATTACCTGACATTTAATAATTACAACAATATCAATGAATATTACTCAAATCGTCAAATTAACTAAACAAGATATGATAGATGTGAATACAGAAATTCGCGCTCGATTAGCATCTGAAATTACTTTAATCAACGAACTTGTTCAATATATTATTAATAGTGGAGGAAAACGAATTCGACCAATGATTACCTTGTTAACTGCAAGAGCGTTACGTTATAAAAAAACACAACATGTCATTATTGCTACATTAATAGAATTTATTCATACTGCCACTTTATTACATGATGATGTAGTAGATAAATCACATATGAGACGCGGTAAAATAACTACTAATATGATTTTTGGAAATGCTGCTAGTGTATTAGTAGGTGATTTTATATATACACGAGCTTTTCAAATGATGACAGAATTAGAATCCTTACGAATATTATCATTGATGGCAGATGCCGTTAATATAATTGCAAAAGGAGAAATATTACAATTAACAAATTGCAATGATCCAACTATCACTATAGATAGTTATATGAAAATTATTTATAGTAAAACTGCTCGTTTATTTGAAGTGGCTTCTCAAGCATCTGCCATTTTAGCTAATGCTGATATTTATCAAGAAAAAGCATTACGTAATTACGGACGATATGTAGGTATCGCTTTTCAATTAATTGATGATTTATTAGATTATTCTGCTCCAGAAACAATATTTGGAAAAAATATTGGAAATGATTTAAATGAAGGAAAACTTACTCTTCCTTTACTACATGCTATTCATCATAGCACCCCAAAACAAGCATCGCTTATATGTCATGCCATTAAACAAGGTAATAATCGTCATTTATTAGGTATCATTCTAGATACCATGCATCAATATGGATCATTAGAGTACACTCGAAAATGTGCTGAAACAGAAATTAAAAAAGCTATTTCTTGTCTTAATATTTTACCTATTTCTCCTTACCGAAAAGCACTAGCAAGTTTAGCTACTTATATAATTCAAAGGATTCATTAGTTATTATTTTTTAGAATAACAAACATAATTAATATTTAAAAATTAGATATATAAAGGATATTAAATTATAATTATTCTCTACAAATAATATGGAATACTGTATTTTAATAACGTATAATTATATTGTTATAATTACGATAAGTAAAATAATATAATTATTTGTAAACATGTTAAACAGAAAACATACATAACAACAATACATATTGTTATGTATCAGAATTAATCACTTGCAGGTATAAGGTAACCGTACATGTATTTAAATCAAGTTCCGGCTGGAAGAAATATTCCAGAAGATATATACGTTATTATTGAAATTCCAGCTAACTCTGATCCAATTAAATATGAAATTGATAAAAAAACAGGAATGCTATTTGTTGATCGTTTTTTATTAACACCTACGTTTTACCCTTGTAATTACGGTTATATCAATCAGACTTTATCGTTGGATGGTGATCCAATGGATGTGTTAGTCTCTACTCCATATCCTTTACAATCGGGTTGCGTAATACATTGCCGCCCTATAGGTATGCTCAACATGGTTGATGAATCTGGCAATGATGCTAAAATAATTGCAGTACCTCACGACAAAATATCGGAGCAGTATTCATTAATACAAGATATAAATGATCTCCCAAATTTACTACGTAATCAAATAAATCATTTTTTCAAAAATTATAAAGATTTAGACTCTGGAAAATGGGTTAAAATAAAAAACTGGGAAAGCAGTAACGCTGCTAAAACAGAAATTTTAAAGGCTTTTGAACGTTTTAAAAAGATTACATAATATTTATATTTTTATCACACAGTTTTAATTAAACGTTGACGATTGCAAATTAAAATTATTAAAAATTAAATTTATATAACAAGTCAATTGCTTGATTACTTCCAGATGTAGCTTCTAAATACAATTGTGAACATAAACAATAACGTACGGTTATTGTCGTCAATAAATCAAAAATGCTTATTCCATATTTAATTTGTAAACCGGGAGCGATATATCCACTGATCGCAACTAACGGCGTGGTTCCGATAATATCTTGAGTATTTAATGCTAAATCTTGTACACCAAATATTTTTCCGATCTTGTTAATAAATTGCTCACTATTTTTGACACTTGCTCCAATTAAAAAAGATGTTATTACACTTGCATCCGTATTAAAAAGTATAAAATTTCTATTGTCACCTAATAAATAAGGTACTATTTCCTGTGGAGAAAATAATGAAGAAGTAGAAAAAACTTCTAGTTTTGGCTGATCAAAAATACCAGTAATTCGTATACTAACTATATTGCTATTTCTAATATTAGATGGATTACAAATTGCTTCAATATCAAGATATGGTTGGTTTATTGATCCAGAAAACAGTAGGTGTCCCTTTTTTATCATCAAATTTTGTCCATATACTTGAAAATAACCAGAAAGCATATCAATATGCCCTGTTAAAAGTAAATTATTTCTATTATATCCAATTTCTAAGTTACCCTTTAATTTCGTGCGTAAACCCAATCCGTTAAAATTCACATCATTACCAAGAGATACAGTAACATTGGAATAAATAGAAATACATAAATTTTTAGATTTATCTAAAATAGGTTCAAAATTATCATCTAATAAAATTTCTTCTGAAGACGCTCTAACTATATTTTTTGAACGTTCTTTAACTTCAATATGAGCCCAAGGAATTTCTATATTGCCTCTCAAATGAATTTTTTCTGAAGTCAGCATACAAGTAATATTAGGAGAGATTTTCATCTTTATTTTTGGAGATATGCAAAAATAAACTTGATTTCCCCATATTCTGAAAAATGCATGCATATTACGAATAAAATTAAAATTAACAATATCACCATTTAAATTTAACTTACTTCCGTTATCAGTATTCATTGTGCCATTTAATATAGCATGATCCCCAAAAAATCTTATAAACAGCTGACCATTTTTTATAAAAAACGGTGTATCGGGCTTATTAATATCAAAATTTTGTAGTTGAGCAGAGCCATAAATTTTTAGGTGATGCGCATATCCATAAAAATGAATATTCAAATTCAACAATCCATTTATAGGCTCCTTTAATGAGATTAATGCACGACAAAAAGGAAATAATAAGGTATTTTTAATCTGTATGTTGCCCGTTATTTTAGATGTATTATGTAATTCGGTTATTTTGAACGATCCATAATTTTGATCATAATTACCAAAATTTATGAACCATTTACAATATGAAATGGCTTGCATTAATATAATTCTTACAGTGATTTTGTTTATTTTAATTGAATTTATTTCTTTATCTTCCATAGAAGATTGAATATTGCATTGTTTTCCTGAAAATAAAATTGTACCCTTAGGTAATCGTTCTCCTGCTACCCAATAACAATTCGAGAAAGATATACGAACGGTATGTATATTTATTAATTCTGGAAATAAAATTTTTAAAGAAACTATATTAAAACTTTTAAATAAATCATCTATTTTGTTTAAAATATTTGTTTTTAAACCATTAGAAATAGGAATTGTATAATTAATAATTTCCCAGTAATGTGAATCAAAAATAATTTTTTGTGTTAAATATTGATAAGTGAGAACAATATCTTGCATTAATTTCCATGTTCCCATTGGAGTCATAATGCTCGTTTTGTTAACTCTGCTATGCCAAGTTTTATTAAAAAGATCCAGATTTCCGCAAAGTTTTATTTCCCCAGACAACATGTCGTCACAGGCTGTTAAATTTAAATAATGCTGTTTAATATTACCTTTTCCTTGCATTATTATTTGGCGCAATGACAAAAATCTACACCGTATTTTATCTGCTTGTAAAAAAAGGTTACTTTGCGTAATATCATCACGGCAAATATCACTATTTATCATTATCTTATTAATATTAAGATTCTTTTCTTTCCAATTCAGAGAAAATACATCAACATTTGATAATAATCTAAGACATCTAATAGGTCCATACAATTTAAATTTTCCATATACACTACCGCTTAATCCAGGTATGATTATATTGCAATCTGGTGCTGAAAGCATAGCTTTTAAAACAGAATTTTTTTTCAAGTCTCCCTGTATTTCTAACGCATTAGTTCCCCATTTTATTAATAATGCCGGGACTTGCCACTCACCGAGTGAGTTACTATATAATGCACCTGTACATGAGATGTTACTATTTGATACACTTCCGTTAAGATTTAAATCAGATACTCTAATATCCCAAGCATTAGAATATAAACGTCCTTGAGTAACGATATTACCTGATAATTTAATTGGATTTTTAAACCATTTTTGAAAAAAATTAACTTTATTTAATAAAAATACACTGTTCCAACTAATCATATTAGTCCAGTTAATAACTCCTTGCATATTAAGATATCCATCTGACATTGTTGCTTTTAATTTAGAAACGGTACAACTGTTAGTATCCCCGTGAGCATTCACGATTACATGTGCTGCTGAAAATTTGATACTACTCAATTGTAATATTACTTGAATATAATAACTTCGTATTTCACCGTTTAAACGTAAATTAATATCTTCTATTAAATAATTATCCATTCCTAAAAAAGAAAGCGGTATTTTTCTACCAACTACAGATATGCCTATAGGTATACCAAATTTCATCATATTAATTTTTAATAATACATGTACTGCAGAAACAATGCCTAAAAAATCACAACGAAGACATATATCATTGTATAATTCTCCAGTGAGAATTAATTTTATTTTACTGATATTCTGATTTTTTATCTTATTAGAAGAGTTATTGGTGCTAGAAATATTATATACAATATAATCAGCTGTAACATTTATTGGATAATATTCCTTAAATATTACATTTCCTATCGCATTAAAATATCCATATGGTAATTTAATATTTAATTTTAAACTTGCCGCCTGATCATGTAAATATGTCCGAAAACAAAAATGATTAATAGTATAATAATTACGATAATTATCGAAAATATAAACATTCTCTCCTTTTACATCTTTTAGAACTAAATCTATGGGAATCTTAAAAGAAGACAATGTTACTGACAATGTACTAGATAATGATTTAAGTAAACATTTTATATTCCATTGGTTACTATGCTTATACATGTTTATTATATTAGTTTTCATATTTGATATATTTATATTAGAAACATTTAAAACTGCTCCTTTGATACATACGGGTAAAACCGTTAATAAATTATCTTGAAATGTTAATCCAGTATCTAGCGTTTTTAATTTAAAAATAATATTTTTTGAAATAATATGAGTATTATTCAATATTACTTTTTTTAGTATTATAGGAAACGGAAAAGAAAAAATATTTTCTATTTTTATTTTTTTATATTTTTCATTTTCTTGATTTTTAGTATCTACTTTTGTTATTTTTATAAAAATATTTTTTAAAAAAAGATGATCAATATATATCTGTTTATTCCATATATATTTTAGATTTAATAAAATGTTACATTGATCAATATCAATTATACCTATCGGCGTTTTATAGACTATATGGGTTATATTAAAATTACCCCAAGTACCGGAAACAGAATCAAATGTTAACCCGGGGATATAATAAGCGATACCTGTAAGAGTTAAATATGTTCCAGTATTAGTACCTAATAAAAACATAAAAACTCCACATATTATTGATATCCATAACAAGAAAATCAAATAGATTTTCTTTATAAAAATCATAAATCTGGTCCTAAATTAACATATAAATATAAAAACTGATGATTTACTTTTCCTCTATGTATTAATGGAGTTGCTAAATCTAATTTTATAAGACCTACTGGAAATTGCCAGCGTACTCCAATACCCATACCAGATCTGAAATTATTCCATTTAATATTATTAGTAATCTCTCCTACATCCATAAAAATAACTCCCCACCATTTACTAATCATGTTATACTGATATTCAACTGTAGTAGTAATTAATTTAGCAGCAACATTTATATAACATTCAGAGTTGTCATAAGGATCTAAATATTTATATCCACGAATACCACTATCCATACTGGAAAAGAAACGTAACATTGAATCAATAAATGAGAAATTATTAGTATCTATCCAGCTTAAATTCCCACGAATTAGAACGCGATGTTTTTTTGATAATGTTCGAATCCAAATATTTTGAGCTTGCACAGCAACAAAATTAACATCTGATTTCCAATAATTATTGGATATATTAATTGAATAACGCTGACTATCTCCCCAATACGGCATTACTTCTCCGCGCTTACGAATGCGATGTACGCTTATTCCTGGATAAATTAATACTATATTTCTAGTAATATGATTATTATCATAATGATTAAAATGCCAATGCACGTTAATTGCGCGTTGCCACTTATGGGGGCAATTCCAATAACGAGCCATATTTATAGTTATAATGCTAGATCGAATATTATGTATATCTTCATGTATTAACCCTCCCTGTAATAGATAATATTGTTCTAATGGGTTACGAAGAAGTGGAATCTTATAACTTAAATCAATAACTTGTTCTGACGTAGATAGACTAAAATTATTTTCTAAACTGTGTCCATATGCATTAATCCACGGTTTTTTCCAAATTATTTTAGTGCGTAGACCTGTGTCCATACTGTAACCAGATCCAGTTTCAAAACTGTTTCTAGTACATGGATAAAAAAAGATGTCTAATATTAATTGTTTTTTTTGCTGACAACGTGTATTCTCTGAAGAGATTGATATTGATTCAAACCAATTAGTAGAAGAGAGTCGGCGATTTAATTCCATAACAGACGCTGCATTATAGTATTCTCCTGAATGTATATTAGATATATTTTTTAAATAACTTTCTTTAATTTGACTGCCATGAAATTTAATTTTTTCAAAAAAATAACGTTGTCCGCTATAGAAATCTATATTCCAAATACTTCGACAAAGTGAAGGTATAACAATAAGTTGACTGTTTTGGAACGTAGCATCGAAATACCCTTTAAATAAAGCTAAATTATAAAGTTTATTTTTAAATTCTTCATAATCACTATGTTTCAATCTTGTTCCAACAAAAGATTTTCCATCTTTTACCATTTTCTGATAGTCATGATCTTTTCTTCCATCTCCATGAATAACAATATTTACCTCAGTAATCATAATTGGAGACCCAGGTTCAATTTTAATGACTAGTAGATCAGATTGTTTATCGCAAGGCTTAAATGAAGAAAAAATCAACGTTGGATTATAATAACCTAATGGACGTAATCCAGCTCTAACTGCGCTATCTATTTTTTTTTTAAATCTATATCTACATACTTGTAATCAGTATTAATATCAGATAATTTCTCACGTACGTTATAATTTAATTCGCCATCTAATCCTTCTATTACTATATTAATATTACTATTACAAATCAATGGCATGAAGAAATAAACTATCAAATATGATCTTATCGCTATATATTTTTTAAGCTCCTTGAACATGCATGAAGTCCTGGAATATATTAAATTTTTAAGTGAAATAATAAAACATTATATTAACAAATATAGTTTCTTTGCAAAACATCCTTGTGGAACACCTTATTTTATTTCATATTTATTCAGTATAAATACATATATATTCATTTACTTTCTATAATATATGATTACATCTGATAATTAATACATAACACTCAGTATTCCGTTATTCTTAGAAAATCATTAATATTTTATAATAACAACTCTTCTAAATAATATTAAAAATTAAAATTTAAATACCGACAGACATCTTATTATCTATATCAATTTATATAGATAATAAAAATAAAACATACAATACAAATTAATATGATGAAACTTGAAAACCTGGATTTAAAAAGGATCGATTTATATTGCTATAATGTAAAGAATTTCCATCCCAATCATTAATTATAGCACCAGCTGATTTAGCAATAACATGTCCAGCAGCTGTATCCCAAATTTTAGTATATGAAAACCTCGGATAAAAATGCACACTACCTTCTGCTATTAAACAAAATTTAAATGATGATCCAATATTAATAATTTTATAATTTTTAAATTTTTTTAAATAACCATACAAACGATGTTGATCATAATCAACATCGTTGCGACTCATCACTATCATTGGATAATGAGATGCGCACACTGCAATATTTATACGTTCTCCTCTATAATTAATCTTCCATACTTTTCCATTATCTGCTGCATATAATATATTATATGCGGGAACATACACTACTCCCATAATAGGTTGACCGTATTCTATAAAGGCTATATTCACAGTGAACGCACCATTTCGCAATAAAAATTCTTTTGTTCCATCTAAAGGATCTATCAACCAAAAACAACTTTTATCTCTGCATACTTTCCATTCAGTAGTATCCTCTTCAGACAACACTGGAATTTCAGGTGTCAAATTTCGTAATGCATACATAATAATCTTATGAGAAAGTAAATCAGCATTAGTTACAGGAGATTTATCTAACTTTTGGTGCGCATTTAACTTTAAATTCCCATTGTAAATCTTCATAATTTCTGTTCCAGCTATACGAGCAATATAGCTTATTTTTTCAATCATTCCATAATGAATTAGCATAATACATTTCCTGATAACCTTTTATATCCGTCATAATATAAATTATAAACATATATCAATAATTTATTTATAGAAGAGGCTACGATTAGTCATAACTAATTACATATACTATGATTTTTAATCAAAATAAAAAGACACACAATTTTACTATATATATTTTTAAAATTAATACATATAACAAAATGATCGCATCATTTATAATTACTTATTCTTTATCATTTGACTAACAATAATAACGTCTATTTTAGCAAAAACATCATTATAAATATGTATATTTATGTTATACGTGCCAGTAGTTCTCAATACATTATGATTAGGTAATCTGATTTGAGATTTAAAAACTTTAAACCCAGAAGCTGTCGTAATTGCGGCAGCAATATCGCGAGAACCTATAGAACCAAATAATTTTCCTTCCACTCCTGATTTAGCTTTAATAGTAATACTCTTTAATTTGTTAATTGTTTCTGCACAAAGTTCAGCCTTAGTTTGTATTTCTATAGCTTTATTTTGAAACTCAAGCTGTTTTGCTTTAAATATTGCGATATTATTTTTTGTAGCTGGCATTGCTTTATATTTTGGTATTAAAAAATTACGAGCATAACCCGATTTCACAGTAATTTCTGATCCCATATTTCCAAGCTTATCAACGTCATTAATCAAAATAATTTTCATCGTTATTCCAATTTTTTTTGATAACAAAATTACACTAATCTATATTCATTCTAAATAGTTAATGATGATCAGTATATGGCAATAAAGACAAATAACGTGCTCTCTTGATGGCACGAGCCAATTGTCTTTGGTATTTTGCTCTCGTTCCAGTAATTCTGCTTGGAATAATCTTTCCACTTTCTATAATAGAATGTTGTATTGTAACAAGATCTTTATAATCAATATTAATACACTTTTCTGCTGTAAATCTACAAAACTTGCGATGACGTACAAATCGCCCCATAATTAACTCCATATTTTATTATACATACTTCTATATTTAATCAAATTTAATATAATAATGTTATATTTATTCAATGCAATATATAATAATATGTATCTATAATTTTAATTATTATTAATTACTAAAAATCCACGAATATTTAATTAGATAAATATAAGTATTAAAATATATATTTTAATACTTTACTACGTGTTAGTAACATAGCGCTCTTGATTTTCTTCTTTCCTCTTCATCATAGGAGACGGATCAGATATTGCGCATTTAGTTCGCATGATCATACTGCGTATGATAAGACTATTAAAACGAAAAGCATTATTTAATTCTTTCATAATGTTGTGCGACACTTCTATATTTAACAATATATAATAAGCTTTACTAAATTTATTAATTGGATATGCTAATTGACGACGTCCCCAGTTTTCAATACGATGAATTTTTCCTTTAGAATTTATGATAATTTCTGTATAATGATTAATTATACCAGATATTTGTTCACTGCAGTCAGGGTTAACCATAAAAACTATCTCATAATAACGCATGCTTTATTCCTTTTATTCCAAAATATTTGTCTTTATTGAATTTAATAACATTCTTAAAAAATAATAAGACACTTATATTTTCTTCTATATAATTTTACATAAATAAAAATTATATATAAATGTTAATCTTTTATGATTAATACCATATATCTTAAATAATAATGTATATTCATACAATAATTATATAGTTAAATATATATATGTTAAATCATTATACTATTTATACTTCCCACGTTGTCTTAACGCTTCAAACAAACATATTCCTGTAGCCACTGAAACATTCAATGATGTAGCAGCTCCTAACATTGGAATAGTAATTAATTCATCGCAATATTTTTGAGTTAAACGACGAATACCATTTCCTTCAGAACCCATTACAAAAGCTAATGGTTTAATTAATTTAGTATTAAAAATAAAACGTTTAGATTGAGTTATAGTACCAACAATCCAAATATTATGTTTTTGAAGTAATTGTAATGTCCTAATTAAATTAGTCACTTGCATGAAAGGTATGTGCTCTACAGAGCCACTAGCTACTTTTCTAACTGTTCCATTTAAACGCGCTGATCGATTACGGGGCGCAATAACTATATGTGCCCCAGCTGCATCTGCAGATCGTAAACATGCGCCCAAATTACGTGGGTCAGTAATGCCATCTAATATCACCAATAATGGTGTAGTTTTACATTGTATTAAAAAATTAGACAGATCATTTTCTTTCATACAATATTTTTGAACTATTTCAGCAATAATGCCTTGATGTACTGCTCCTTGCGCTTTAATATCTAGCTGCTGACGATCACATTTTTTAATGCCAATTTTACATTGTTTTAATTGATCAATTAACGATTTTAAACGTAAGTCTTTAGATTTTTGTGTAATATACACAGATAAAATCCGTTTTGAATTGTCATCTAAAACAGATTTTACAGCGTGTATACCGTACACTAATTCAATCATCGTATTTTCTAAAAAACAACCCTAATTTTAGTATGTAATATTGAACTAATTTTTTAAATACTTAAACACATGAAAACAAAATAACACTTTGATTCTATTTTATATTCTATTTTTACATCTAAAAGTTATAAAAATATTAGTTCAAAATTATAATTAAATATGAAATCTAAATATTTTACTTGTTAAAACCACGCGCTGATAGATCCAACGTATGATTATCAAACAAATAATTATTTTATTTACAGTAAAGCATCAGCTCTTTATGTTAATTAAGAATTAAATGGATTACATAATACTATTATTGCTGAACGTTCTGAACCAGTAGAAATAATATTTATAGGAACTTCAATAATTTCTTCTATACGTCTAATATAGTGTTGTGACTCTTTAGGAAGTTGATGAAATGCCGTAATACCTACAGTACTTTTTTGCCATCCAGGTAATATTTCATATACCGGCTCTAAATTTTCTAATTCTTCTAAAGCACATGGAAAATTATATATTATTTTCCCGTTTTTCTTGCGATACGCAATACAAATTTTTATTTCTTCTAAACCATCTAAAACATCAAGTTTTGTTAAACAACACGAAAAAAAAGAATTAATTTTTGCAGAATATCGTACTGCTACCGCATCAAACCAACCAGTACGACGACGACGCCCAGTAGTAGAGCCAATTTCATTTCCGTTCATGCATAGCCAATTACCTATATCATTCGACAGTTCTGTAGGAAAAGGCCCAAATCCAACACGAGTAGAATACGCTTTTACAACACCTAAAACATAATCAATACAACCAATTCCAATCCCCACACCAACACTTGCGCTTCCAGCAATAGTATGAGTGGATGTCACATAAGGATATGTCCCATGATCAACATCTAGTAAACTACCCTGAGCTCCTTCAAATATAACTGAATCTCCTCGTTTTATAGCATCATCTAATAATTCAGGAACATTAACAATCATATCAATTAATATATCAGATGTTGATACCACTTCATCTAAAACCACGTGATAATTAATAGGTTTCACCTTGTAATAATGAACTAATTGAAAATTATAATAATTTATTATATCTTGTAGTTTATTTTCAATGTTTTTTATGTTATATAAATCGCTCACTCGTAATGCACGTCGTGCTATTTTGTCTTCATAAGCCGGCCCAATTCCACACCCTGTAGTACCAATAGTTTTAGAGGCTCGATAATTTTCTCTAGCTAAATCCATTGCGACATGATAAGATAACACCAAAGGACAGGATGCGGAAATAAATATGCGTTTGCATGTTGATACACCTGCTTTTTTCAACATTTCTATTTCTTTTATTAAAGATGTTGGCGATATTACAACCCCACTAGCAATAATAGCAGTAACATGATTATGTAAAATACCAGAAGGAACTAAATGCAAAGTGATTTTTTTCTTGTCTACTACAATAGTATGACCAGCATTGTGCCCTCCTTGATAACGCACTACGTATTGAACTTGTGAAGTTAACAAATCAACTATTTTTCCTTTACCCTCATCACCCCATTGAGCTCCTAACACAACAACACTTCTAACCATTTCTTAAAATCACCTATTAATTTTTTAAATAATTATTTCCTGTAGAGATTAAGTATATGAAATATAACAAATAATACCTAATTTATAATATAAAATATGGCAAGTATTTATTATTCTAAAATTTTAATTATTAATACTTGGCAGAATTTGTGGTGATTGCATAAAACGCAAAAAATCAGTTTCTGTGCTTAATACCATGAGATCATTATTATTTTTCTTAAAACTATTCTCATATGCGCGCAGGGTACGTATTAATGAATAAAATGATGGATCTTCATTAAAAGTAGTAGCGTACAGTTTAGCAGTTTCAGCATCAGCTTCTCCTCTAACAATCAAAGACTGACGTTTAGCTTCTGCTAAAGTACGTGTTACCTCATAATCTGCAGTAGCACGTAATTTTTCTGCCTCTTCTCGTCCCTGGGATCTATGACGTCTAGCAACAGCATCACGTTCTGCTCGCATACGCTGGTAAATTGCATCAGATACTTCTGTTGGCAAATTAATTTGTTTAATCCGCACATCTACTATCTCAATACCCAACGCAGCCATACTGTTTGGATTAACCGAATCAGAAATACGATATCGTTTTTGTCCTGAGATATCGTATTTCTCCGAATTAAAATTTTTAATATTTTTAGAGAATGATGTCAGCGCTTCTTCTCCTGATGTGCCATTATTTAACGATGCGCGTACATCAGTCATTAATCTATTTCGTGAATCTGTTACAATACCTTGAACATTTAATCTTCCTAATTCCGAGCGTAATCGATCAGAAAATTTTCGTTTTATTAACACTTCTGCTTGGGAAATATCACCTCCTCCTGTTGCTAAATAATATCGACTTAAATCACTGATGCGCCATTTAATATAAGAATCAATAATTAAATCTTTTTTTTCCATAGTAACAAAGCGATCTGCTTGATTATCCATAGTTTGAATACGTGAATCTAAAATTTTTATTGTCTCAATAAATGGAATTTTTATATGTAATCCAGGATTATAGATTAATGGGTTATTATCCATATCGCGCAATACTTTCCCGAAACGTAATATAATACCTTTATGTCCCTCTTCTATTGTAAATAAAGAAAAAAACAACACCACTACTATTATACATATAATGAATGAAAAAACATTTCGTATCATTTATGACTCTCTCCCTTTACGCACAATATTAACACGTTGTGTATTAGCTTGTCTTTGATCTAAAACTTTTTCTTCAGCTATAGTATTTGCATGACAAGACAGTTTACTACTTTTTGATATTAATTTTGAATGATTGGTATTAGAATCATCAGTAGCAGATATTTTGTTAAGATTAAAAGTATCATTGATGTTATCAATGCTATCAGAATACTCAACTTTATCGTTATTATTTTTAATTGTCTTTACTTGACCTGAAGGTAATAATAATACATTCTGTGTATTTTTTAAGTTTACGAATATTTTTCTAGTATTACTCAAAACACGCTCCATGGAATTTATATATAGTCGCTCGCGAGTAATTTCAGGAGCTGCTTTATATTCTGGCAAAATTTTTAAAAATCTTTGTACCTCTCCTTGCGCTTCTAAAATAGTGCGCGCTTTATATGCACGACCTTCTTCTAAGATACGTTGTGCTTGTCCATTGGCACGTGGTTGTACTTCATTAGCATAAGCTTCAGCTTCACGAATATATTGTTGTTCATTTTCCCTAGCGGCAATAGCGTCATCAAACGCTGCTTTTACTTCTTCTGGCGGGCGAGCTGTTTGAAAATTTACATCTAATAAAGTAATACCCATATTATAAGGATATATCGTTTTTTCTAAAACTCTTCGAGTATCACTACGCACTACTGTACGTCCTTCAGTTAAAATACGATCCATATTATATTTACCAATAACCCCGCGCAATGCGCTGTCAGTAGCTTGACGTAAACTATCATCAGCATCAATAACGTTAAATAAATAATTTTTCGGCTCAGTTACACGATACTGCACGTTCATCTCTACTCGAACTACATTTTCATCTGAAGTTAGCATCATACCAGACGCTGCTAATTCACGTACTGATTCTACATTTACTGGGATTACAACGTCAAAAAAAGTAGGCTTCCAATTTAATCCTGGTTGCACTAAATGATGATATTTTCCAAATCTTAAAATTACTCCACGTTCTGCTTCTTTAATAGTGTATAAACCACTAAAAATCCATATAAAAACAATAATAATCAATACTAAAATTATAAAAAAATTTTTATTTTTAGAAAATTTTTCTATGTCTTTATTTTTATTACTAAATATATTTAGTTTGTCATTTATTTTATTTAAGCATTTATCTGGATCTAATATATTAAATTTAGATTTATTTTTATCTTCGGAAGAAGAACTATTTATATCATTTTTATTACGATCTCCCCATGGATCGTGAATATACCTATAGTTATTGAAAAAATTAAAAATCATATTTTGCCTCACATATTATATGAGTAATTTACATTATTCTTCTGTATTTTAGAAATATTAAATAACATAATCTATTAATAATTTATTATTTTTTAACAAACGACACCAATCTATAGAAGACAAATATATTTTTAATCTAATATAATTATTATCTTCAACCCAATATTGTTTAACAACTTGCAACCTATATAATTTTTGGCATAAATCATTATTTATAGGCATCCGTAATTCATAAGAAATCATATTATTTAGTAACAACTCATTAAGGGCTTGTATTAATAAAGAAATGCCTAAATTATCTTGAGCAGATATCCATACTCGTATTGGACGACTATCATGATCCCGGTCAATACGCGGTACTAGTTTTTTTAATCGATCTATTTTATTCATCACTAAAAGTATGGGGGTGTTATGGATATGCATATTATTTAAAATATAACGTACTGTATCAATATTTTGTTCAAATCTTTCATTAGAAACATCTACAACATGTAATAATAATGTTGCTTGTATTGTTTCTTGTAAAGTTGCCTTAAAAGAAGATATCAAGCCTTGTGGTAAATTTTGAATAAAACCTACTGTATCTGATAATATAATATTAGACCCTCCTTTATATACAATTCGTCTACATGTAGGATCAAGAGTGGAAAATAATTTCTCTGCTGTATAAACATGTGATTCGGTCATCATATTGAATAAAGTAGATTTTCCAGCATTTGTATATCCTACTAAAGAAACAGTAGGCGCTCCAATTCTAAGGCGATGTCTTCTATTTTGTTCTCTTTGATTTTCTATTTTTTTTAGACGCAATAAGACCTGAGTAATCTCTTTACGCAATAAACGACGATCACTTTCTAATTGCATCTCCCCTGATCCTCCTCGTAAACCAATACCTCCTTTTTGACGTTCAAGATGACTCCATTCATGTACTAAACGAGAATTTAAATGACGTAATTGGGCTAATTTTACCTGTAATTTACCTTCATATGTGCGTGCACGCTGTGCAAAAATATTAAGAATTAATTGATTTCTATCAATTATTTTGCATTGTAATAAATGCATAAGATCACGTTCTTGATGAGGGGATAAAATACAATTAAATAATACAATAGATACGGGATTATTTTTAACCATCTGTTCAAGCTCTAACACTTTTCCAGTTCCAATAAAATATTTACTATTGCAAGTTTTACAATTGCTAGTAAGAATACTTAGAATTTGTATTCTTGCTGTGGAAGCTAAAGATAAAAATTCTTTTAAATCAAAATTTTCATCTTCTTTTTTTTTAGGAAAAATAGTATGAACTAATATAGCTTGTTTATTAAAAAAATTTGAGTCATACAACAATAACTACTCCAAATAAATTTGATATACGTAATCACATATAATAAAATTAGTCAAATATCTCGTAGTATAGTATACTACACTTAATAATATTTAATAGTAATAATCAAGTTTATATATAATCACATACAAAAAGACATGAAAATCTCTGAAATAAATGATTATGAAGAAGTTTTTAACTGTTACGACTGATGTAGTATGGGACGAGACGGGAAGGTACAATGGTAGATATAGCATGTTTATAAATCATTTGATTAACTGTATTTCTTAACAGTATCACAAATTTGTCAAAGGACTCAATTTCTCCTTGTAATTTGATACCATTTATTAAATAAATAAAAACCGGAATGCGTTCTCGACGTAATGCATTCAAAAACGGATCTTGTAATGATTGACCTTTATTCATTTTTCGATTTCCTTAAAGTTTATTTTTATCATTTTAAATAATCTCAAAAATTATATAACTTCAAGTTTATTTTGAAAATTTCATACATAAAATTAATTTTTAACTAATACTGCTGAGATACTTTCAATCGCAGCAGACAAATTATCACTACATAACCAATGTAAATTTGGCCATTTACGCAACCACGTAAGTTGCCGTTTTGCAAGTTGTCGAGTAGCAGAAATCCCCTTAATTATCATCTGATTGTAGTTAATCTCACCAGATAAATATTCCCACATTTGGCGATAGCCAACACAAGATATAGATGATCTTACTTCTTTTCTATGTAAATCAGAACGATCAAATAATTTACTAACTTCATCCTCAAATCCTATTTCTAACATTCTATAAAACCGTTGCTCAATTCGTTTATTTAAAATTTCACGGCTTGATGGAACAATTGCAAATTGACATGCTCGATATTTCAATTTGAGGCTAACAATTAATTTCAACTCTGTCCATGTTTTACCAGAAATAAAGAAAATTTCTAATGCTCGAATTATTCTTTTATGATCATTTAAATGAATTTTATTAGCAGCAACAGGATCAATATGTTTAAGTAGATTATACATACTTACCCATCCTATTTTTTTTGCTTCGTATTCTAGATCATCGCGAATTTTTTGATTAGTCTTCGGTAAAAAAAACAAACCCTCCAGCAAATTCTTAAAATATAACATTGTTCCACCAACTAAAAAAGGTGTATGTCCGGATCTTATAATTTTTTCTATCTCATTGTTTGCATCATGACAAAAATCCGCTGTTGAGTAACATTCAACTGGATCACGAATATCTATCAGTTTATGAGGAGCAAGCTTTAATTCTGCAGGAATAGGTTTAGCTGTACCGATATTCATACCACGATATACCAAAGCTGAATCAACACTAATGATATCTATTTTTAACTTTCTTTTTTTTAAAGCTATAGCTACACTTGTTTTTCCAGAAGCTGTAGGACCCATTAAAAATATAACTAATGGTTGACGTTTAATACTCTTCTTCCTTAACTTATACAATATAAAAGTATTACTTCGATAGGTCATGTAAATAAAATGATGTATGAAGACACTTCAATTATTTCAACGAACATATTAACTCTTATATATAAGAGTATACAACAAATATTGATAATAATTTTCTAAAAAACTGAAATTTTCATAATAATAGCTTCAATATACAGTAATATTAATTATTCATTAACTGGCGGCAGCATATGTTCTTTTTACTTGTGAGGAATCTAACGGTTTCTTTTGTGATTTTATAAAATAAGAACATAAACCTTTATACAAAGCATTAGCTATTTTTTCTTGATAAATATTACTAACAAGAAGATACTCTTCTTTTATATTACTAATAAATCCAGTTTCTACTAAAATAGATGGAATATCGGGAGATCGCAATACGGCAAAACTGGAATACTCAGGTGTGTTCTTATGTAAAGGGGTAATATTTTTTAATTGATGTAATATATGTACCGCAATGTCGTATCCTACTCGCTTAGCATAACCAAACTGTAAATCTAAAACTAAATGGCTAAAATATGGATCATTACAATAACTAGTTAGTATATCTCCTAATCCTCCTAATAATTCTGAATGTTTTTCACTGCATTGTAACAAATGTATCATTTCGCTTTTAGCGCGACGATCAGATAATACCCAAACTGACGCTCCTCTAACATTAGCGTTTACAGCAGAATCTGCATGAATAGAAATTAAAACATTTGCTCCTCTTTTTCGAGCCAAATTAGAACGTTCCATAACCGATAAAAAATAGTCTCCATCCCGGATCATTACGGCTTTAAAACTCGGATCTAAATCCAATAACATTTTTAGCTTTTTAGCTATATTAATCGTAATATTTTTCTCATATATCCCGCCATGACGTCCCATAGCTCCTGGATCTTGACCTCCATGTCCGGCATCGATTGCTACAATAATCGGAGACAATACTTGTTTGTGATTTTGATTTTTTTTAAATTGCGTATCTATTATTTTTTTTTGATGATTTATTACTTTATTTACATGTGAACGAGTTTTATGAATCATAATAGACGGCATCTTATGAAGATTTATATCATCCGCCACGGTAAATGTTTTCTTTTTCAAAATTGTTAACATAAGACGATAATTTTCTTTTATTTGCTTTTGTGTTACTGTTCCTATATTTGCGGGACAAGTTAAATCTAATACTATACGTATATTTTGGTGATTAACAGATGTATTTGTTCGAATACATCTAACTAAATTAGAACCGTTGAAATTTATTGGAGATATATCTTTTTCAACCTTAGATGTCGTTAGAAGATCTATTACAATTCTTTCTGGATTGCGTAAAGAAAAGATCATATAAACAGGAACAACAGCACAATCTAACATTATCGTAGATTGATTTTTATTATTTGTAACAGAGATTGCGCTAAGAGTTGACGCTATTATCGGTTCAATACATAAATATTTTGATAAGATTATTATTACAAAAACTATTTCATATTTCAACTTCATATATGCAATTTCCAATATGCTAATAAATCATCTAGCATTCTGTGACCTAAATTACTAAAAGATTCTATCACTACTTTCCTAGACTCTTTACAGTCATGATAATTCATTGTCACTGCAATATCTTCTGTTGGTAAAAATCCCATCCCTTGTTTTGGCCATTCTATTAAGCATACAGCATGGCCATCAAAATAATCTCTAATTCCCATATATTCAAGTTCTTCTGAAGAAGTTAACCGATAAAAATCAAAATGATATACATGCCAATGCGTTAAAATGTAAGATTCAATCAAAGTGTAAGTTGGACTATTTATATGCCCAACATGTCCTAACGCATGTAAAAATCCTTTACAAAAAACAGATTTTCCTGATCCCACATAACCATTTAAATAAACCACACAACTTCTAACACAAACAGAAGCCAATGTAGCACCTAATAATAAGGTTTTTGATTCATCAGACAACGTCAATACATATTTTTTCATCTTCAATATAATTTATACCTTATGCGACAAAATATTTTATACATAAAACAACACAAAAACTTAATATAAGCATTAAATGTATTGAAACAACAAGACATACGTTACTGATTTTCTTATGAGAACTAATATGTAATAATTTACTACAGATCTACATGCCTAAAGTAGGATAGATCATTATTTTCTGAATATAACAATCATTAAATTATTTAAAAACTAAATAATAATTTATAATTTACTATGCTAAATATGTAAATATTTGCACTTCTCCTTAAAAATTCATTAATGTCGATATTAATATATGATTTTTTAATTAATAAATAGAGCGCTGAAAATAAATTCAATAAAGCGGGAAACGAGACTCGAACTCGCGACCCCAACCTTGGCAAGGTTGTACTCTTCCAACTGAGCTATTCCCGCTTATTTAAAATAAAAATAAAGACCATAATTACCATTCATTAACATACATATATAATAGCCACACTAATAACTAAATTTTTATACTAATTAATTATTGTGCGTTGATCCCTCATCATTAAATGACTAAATAACACTTATACTATAAACAATATATTATTTTATAATTTCATAAAATATTTTCGATAATACATCAATTCTACAATAGATTCATGAATATCTTCCAATGCACGATGAGTTTTACGTAACTTCAATCCAGATATCAAATCTGGTCTCCAACGAATCATTAATTCTTTAATAGTGCTAACATCCAAATAGTGATGATTAAAATATGATTCCAATTCTGGCATGTATCGAAATAAGAAGCGTCGATCTTGAGCTACACTACTCCCACATATTGGTGATTTTTTAAAAGGCACCCAATTTTTTAAAAACTTTACCGTTAAATTAGATGCATCTATCTCATCCAGTTTACTAGATCTAACTTTTTCTAATAATCCAGTAAAACTATGAACACGCATATTCCAATCATTCATTAACAACAGTTGAGATTCAGATTGATGTATCGCTATAACAGGGCCTTCCGATAAAATATTTAATTTACTATCAGTAATTACGGTAGCTATTTCCAAAATACGGTCTTTCTCTGGATTCAATCCAGTCATCTCTAAATCAATCCATATTAAATTCTTATCATGCATTCAACTCTACCTATACGGTTATATTATTTAAAATTTAATCTAAACACATAAATGTTATCTATAATCATTTTATTTTTAATATTATTTTAATTTAAGTTAAATAAAATATATAAAACATATTATTATAGTGTGAATATATATCGAAATTTTAAATATGGATCACTATACCATTAAACGAAATCTCTTATATTGATCGCTGTTATTCTGCAACTTTCTCTTAGGAATAAAGTAACTTCATTCTATAAGCAAAAGTTTAACATACTTTTGCGCACTTTTATACAATATACAACTATATTATATGTTATATTAACGTTTAAGAATAATATGAATTTATAAAAAGTTAATAACGAAATACATATAATCATTATAATCATTTAACTAAAAATTAATAATCTAAAAATTAGGTACATATTATGTTAGAAAAAATACAAGTTCTACTGCAGTACTTATTACCAAAATATTGGATTACTTATTTATTAGGATTAGGAGCCTCATGGAAAGGTGGGTGGATAACACGTTATGCGATCCAATTGTTTATTCATGTCTATAAAATAGATATGAAAGAATTCGATAACCCTAATCCATCCAATTATACAACGTTTAATGAGTTTTTTACTCGAAAATTGCGTAATAATTCTCGACCTATAGACACCAATCCATCTACATTAGTTATTCCAGCTGATGGAATCATTACTCAAATAGGAAAAATAAATCAAACAAATATCTTCCAAGTAAAAGGAATTCCTTATCATCTAGATGGATTACTAGCAGGTCATGATAACATCATTAATTATTTTAATGATGGAAACTTCGTTATCATTTATATACCTCCTCAAAATTGTCATCGTGTTTACATGCCTTGTACAGGCACACTTCGTGAGGTGTTGTATATACCCGGCGATTTATTTTCAGTACATCCAAAAATTACAAAAAATATACCTAATATATTTTCTCGCAATGAAAGAGTTATCTGTCTATTTGAAACAGATTTTGGTTATATGGCTCAAATTTTAGTTGGAACTGTAATAGTAGGAAGCATTGAAACTGCATGGTTAGGCGCAATTACCCCGCCGCGAGAAGGGATTGTTAAGCATTGGCGTTACCCAAACACTTCAAATATTGAAGATCTAATTATATTACAAAAAGGACATGAAATGGGATTATTTAAATTAGGATCTACTGTTATTAATTTATTTGATAACAAAAAGGTTATTTTAAACAATCTATTACAACCATACGATATTGCTCGTATCGGTATGCCTTTAGCACAAGGATGTAATCAAGAAAAATAATCACACATATTTGTGCATTATCCAAAATCATGCAATAATATTGTACACAGTATGATCTCTTTTCAAAAGAAAACCATATTTTTTGAATATTTTTCTTCGTTAATATTTATTGTAGGATGTTTATATCCACTGATACTATTTTCTTATGATTTTTCAAAAGAACATGAAATTAAAAAATATTTACAATATGCACAACAACAAGAACATTTTGACATTCATCAAAAATCCATTATAAAAAGTCTACAATCTACTTTAGATTTTATTTCTGAAAGAAACTTTTCTAATGTTAAAATTAGAGAATATCAAAAAATAATAGACGATTTTCCGTGTACAATTCTTCAATTACACAGAGAATATAGCAATATATGTAATCAAAGTATTAATATCTATAAAAATCTTTCTACTCATGAACTGAAACAGAAATTATTCCAAATTAATAATCAATTAACAGATTTGTCAAAACAATTGAAACAAGAACAAAATTATATATCTTCAATTAATGAATCATTGATACTATTACTAAAACAACAGACTACGGTTAAAAATATATTAAATAATTTAGCGCAACAACACATATTATCTATTACAAATAAAAATACTCCGATAGAAGAAGCCAAATTTATGGCATTACAAGCAGAACAGGTAGCTAAACAACTAAAAGTAGCCGAACTCGAACTCGCTCAATTAAGCGCCAACAATCATAAAGAATTATCCCAACTTCGGACAGTATTTTTGAAAAAAAAATATAAATATGTAGATAATGAACCACAGATATTAAGAAACAAATTAAGCTATTTATGTCAACACGAATCAAAACAACCTATTAAATATAGCGAAAAAATATTATCAGAACAAAATAATACATTACCAAAATCCATTATAAAGCAGATACAAACCAATCATGATCTTTCAATTACTTTAAATCAACAAGCGCATTATATAACCAGTATCATATCTAAACAACAAGAAGCAACATCATATACATTACAAGTACGTCAAACTTTTGCGAATTTACTTGAACAAGCGCAGTGGTTAGACAAATCTCCAGCTCTTGGAGAAACATTACGTTCTCAAGTTTCTAAGTTACCAAAAATGCCTAAATTTCAGCAACTAGATCATGATATGGCGCAATTAAGAGCCAAGCGTCTTCAATGTGAAAATCAGTTAAATAAATTAACATTAATATCATCACAAAGCAAACAAGACGATGGATCATCATTAACATTACTGCAAAAACATATTCTTGAAAAAAAACTAATTATACAACGTAATCTTATCTCTGCATTATTAGACAATTATGATACACAAATTCTTGAATTAACAAAATTAAAAATTTCTTATGAACAGCTTAAAGAAGCATTACAAGATATACAAAAAGCTACGCATCGTCATTTATTTTGGGTAGCTGATGTACATCCAATTACTATATCTTACCCGTTAGACATTTATCATGATTTATACAGATTATTAACTGCAAATAAATTTGATCGTCAAATAATGCATGTTTTAAAAATGACTTTTTCTAATCAGAAAACTTTAATACTAATAATATTATGTTTTATTGCATCAATTGGATTTCATTTTACTGCACAACGTCATTATCAAGAATTTTTAAACCGATCTAGTAAAAAAATAGGCAAAGTAAATCAAGATAATTTTTTGCTTACTTTGTATAATATATGGTACTCAATGTTAATAGCATTACCAATTCCAATTTTATGGGCAATTATAGGACATACTTTAAATCACGCTTGGTTATACCCTATTTCTGTAGAAATTAGTGATGAAATTAATGCTACAACCTTTATATTGTGGGTATTTATAGTGGGCGTTTATTTTGCGTTTCCAAAAGGATTGTTTATTATCCATTTTGGCTGGCCAAAAAAAAGAGTTCAACAAGTTTTTTCACATCATTATATCTGGGCTGTTGTAACAGTTGTGTTTTTAATAATGATGCTAACTATATTTAATAACTATAATGATAGAGAATTTTCTAATACTTTGGGACGGTTATGCTTTATTTTGCTATGTATTTATTTAACATTCATTACCAATAATCTAAAATGTTCTGGATTGCCTCTATATTTAAATAAATATGATTCTTCCGACAATATCATCAATTATTCTTTATGGAATTTTATGATATGCGCGCCAATAATAGCAGCAATTTCTTGTATTTTAGGTTATTTATTTGCTGCTCAAGCATTATTAGCACGATTAGAAACATCATTATTTATTTGGATTATGTTGTTAATCATATACCATATTATTCGTAGATGGACATCCATTCAGAGACGTCGTATTGCTTTTGAGCGAGCTAAACAAAAACGAGTTACTCAATTAAATCTAAGAGCATATAATAATGAATCAAATGCTTATCAATTACAGACTAATAAATTAGTATCTAATGATAAAAACAATAAAAAGATTTTAGATTTAGATACTATTAGTACGCAGTCATTACAATTAATACGATCTATTATTACTCTCATCGCCTTATTATTAACCACTTTATTATGGTCTGAATTATATTCAGCATTCTCTTTTTTAGAAAATATTACATTGTGGGATGTTACTTCTACTATAAAAGGCGTAGATAATATCCAACCTATAACGTTGAATTCATTTATTATTTCTGTCTTAGTAATCGTCATTACTACAAAAACAGTAAGAAATTTGCCAGCGTTTCTAGAGCTCACTTTTTTACAACATTTAGATCTTACGCCAGGCACAGGATATGCAATTACTACGTTAACTAAATATATATTGATGTTTCTTGGAGGGATAATAGGATGTTCATTAATAGGTATAGAATGGACTAAAATACAATGGTTAGTAGCAGCATTAGGTGTAGGATTAGGTTTTGGATTACAAGAAATTTTTGCGAATTTCATCTCTGGATTAATAATACTATTTGAAAAACCAATTCGTATTGGCGATACTGTAACTATTAGCAATCTTACTGGTAATATCACTCGCATTAATACTCGTGCAACTATCATTACTGATTGGAATCATAAAGAAATTATTGTTCCAAACAAAGAATTTATTACAAAACAATTTATTAATTGGTCTTTATCGGACACATTAACACGTGTAGTATTACGTGTACCAGCTCCGTTACAAACAGATACTAAAAAGATAGTACAAATCTTACTACAAATAGTACAAAATTCTTCTCTTGCCTTAAATACTCCGCCTCCAGAAGTATATTTAGTAGATTTACAACAAGGATTACCTATATTTGAGATACGAATGCATATATCAGATATAAAACTTCGCATGCCTTTATGTCATCAAATACATATGTTAATCATAGAATATTACCAAAATAATGGGTTAAAACTACCATACATACCTATATATTCTTATAACAACCAATTATTTGTCAACAATTTTGATTCTAATTATCCTAATGCAAATTATTACACAACAAAATAGATACTATCATCTGGTATAGATTTACTTTGCTCGAGAGACATATGTTCCTGAGCGAGTATTAATTTTAATTAACTCTCCTAATTGAATAAAAAGTGGAACCTTAATCATAGCTCCAGTATTTACAGTAGCTAATTTTGTTTCAGACGATCTAGAGTTATTTTTTTTTATTGAAGTAGTTTTTATTACTTTTAGTTCTATACAATTAGGAGGAGTTATAAGAATTGGCACTTTATTCCATAAAGTTATTAAATAATGTAATTGAGTTGCAATCCATTTAAAGTTATCTCCTATTATTTTTGAAGCAACAGCGATCTCTTCAAAATTTTTTTCATCCATGAAATACCAAAACTCATTATCATGATATACATAAATTAAACTGATATCATAAAGATCAGCTGATCTTAACAAATCACCAGACTTAAAAGTCTTTTCTAATATTTTTCCAGATATTATTTGCCTAAATCGCACTCGATTAAAAGACTGCCCTTTTCCAGGCTTTATAGACTCATTACTGATTATAACACATGGTTCATCATTTTGAATAATCTTAAGCCCAGTTTTAAGCTCATTAATACTATACAGTACCATAAAACAAATTAGTTCTAAAAAGTATAATCACCACCGGAACTAAACAACCCTAATCTTATTTATTTCCTATTTTAGATTAGGGTTGTTTAGTTCCGGTGGTGATTATATTATTTAATTAAAACTACATCATGCCGCCCATGTTACCACCAGCCCCTGCATTTCCTAAATCTGGTTTATCTTCTTTAGGTAATTCAGTAACCATACATTCAGTAGTAATCATTAAACCTGCAATAGATGCAGCATATTGTAAAGCAGAACGAGTTACTTTAGTAGGATCTAAAATTCCCAACTCTATCATATTACCATATTTTTCAGTAGCAGCGTTATACCCAGTATTTCCTTCCCCAGATCGAACATTATTAGCTATTACTGATGGTTCTTCTCCAGCATTAGCCATAATTTGCCGCAATGGAGCTTCCATTGCGCGACGAGCTACTTTAATTCCTACATTTTGGTCTTCATTATCACCGCACAAATTTCTAATAGCATTCGCTACGCGAATTAAAGCCACACCACCTCCTGCAACTACACCTTCTTCTACAGCAGCACGAGTTGCATGTAAGGCATCTTCTACACGTGCCTTCTTTTCTTTCATTTCTACTTCAGTAGCTGCTCCAACTTTAATTACCGCAACTCCACCAGCTAATTTAGCGACACGTTCTTGAAGTTTCTCACGATCATAATCAGAAGTAGCTTCATCACGCTGTTGATTAATTTGCGCTACACGGCTATTTATAGCAGACTTATTACCTACTCCATCGATAATAGTAGTAGCATCTTTAGTAATAAGTACACGTTTAGCTTGTCCCATATCTTCCAGTGTTGCTTTTTCCAAATCTAATCCAATTTCTTCAGAAATCACAGTTCCTGCGGTCAAGATAGCTATATCTTGTAACATAGCTTTACGTCGATCACCAAAACCTGGAGCCTTTACAGCAGTTACTTTTACAATACCACGCATATTATTTACTACTAAAGTAGCTAAAGCTTCTCCTTCAACATCTTCAGCAATAATAAGTAATGGCTTTCCTGCTTTAGCAACAGATTCTAATATAGGTAACATTTCCCTAATATTAGAAATCTTTTTATCTGCTAACAGAATGAAAGGATGTTCTAATTCTACTGTACCACTTTCAGGTTTATTTACAAAATAAGGAGACAGATAACCGCGATCAAATTGCATACCTTCAACTACATCTAATTCATCCTGCAAACCAGATCCTTCTTCTACAGTAATTACACCTTCTTTTCCTACTTTATCCATTGCTTGAGCAATAAGTTTACCAACAGTTTCATCAGAATTTGCAGAAATAGTACCTACTTGAGCGATAGCTTTAGGATCTGAACAAGGAACAGATAACTTTTTCAGCTCTTCTACTGCAGCAACCACTGCCTTGTCAATTCCACGTTTTAAATCCATAGGGTTCATTCCAGCAGCTACAGCTTTTAATCCTTCATTAACTATAGACTGAGCTAAAACAGTGGCAGTCGTAGTTCCATCACCTGCAGAATCATTTGCCTTAGAAGCAACCTCTTTCACCATTTGAGCGCCCATATTTTCAAATTTATCTTCTAGTTCAATTTCCCGAGCTACAGACACCCCATCCTTAGTTATAACCGGAGCCCCGAAAGATTTATCTAACACTACATTTCTACCCTTAGGGCCAAGAGTGACTTTCACCGCGTCGGCTAACACATTCACACCGCGCAGCATTTTGACACGAGCATCATTACCAAATTTTACATCTTTAGCTGCCATTTCATTTTCCTTAAAAATTTTTAGTTCAATTAATAAGTTAGTCGCGAATTATTTCTCAACGATAGCAAGGATATCGCTTTCTGACATAATTAATACTTCTTCATTATCAATTTTCTCCACTTTTACACCATACCCGTCATTGAAAATCACGGTATCTCCAATACGAACATCTAAAGCTTTTACCCCCCCGTTTTCCAAAACACGGCCATGACCAACAGCCAATACCTCTCCACGTGTAGATTTTCCTGCTGCAGATCCAGTCAACACGATACCTCCTGCAGATTTTGATTCAACCTCTTTACGTTTAACAATTACACGATCATGCAATGGACGAATTTTCATTTAATGCTCCCTAATTATATTATCTAACTATTTACATATCACGTTAACAATTTTATACCGAACGTCAGATGCAAATTTTATTAATATTCACCACTTCAGGACAATAGTTAAAATGGGGGCATTCAAGATTGCTTCAAGGGGGGATGAAAAATTTTTTACATATATAAACATCTTTATTCTCGTAAATAAGCAATCTATCAAATCATTAATAGCAATTAATTTTTTATTATAATTAACATTATATTTACAAATATCATTTAATATAATAACATAAAGTATAATACAAACACAATATAAAAAAGATCGATATATACTGAAATAATTGACTTTCGTTATAAAAACAGAGTACAAAAATTTCACTATATATTGCATCAATGGATTGCATAGCTTGATTGTTTAAAGAAAAAACATGATAATAATCCTGTGTACTACACCAAACGATATGTCTGTTGTTTTAAATATTACAAAAACATTATTAAATAATAAATTAGCAGCATGTATAACTTTATTGCACGAAGTGCGCTCATTTTATTATTGGGAAACTACCCTGAAAGATCACACTGAATTACAACTATTAATTAAAACACAAAAATTTTTAAAAGATGCAGTGTTTACAACAATTAAAAAGTTACATCCTTATAAAGTTCCGGAATTATTAGTACTACCTATTATAGATGGAGAACCAAGCTACCTATCGTGGATACGATCCACATTACCATAATACTATATAATATTAATTATGCAACGAAGCCTAATATACTTACTATAACAATAAGTCTTAAGAATTGAACTTTGTATTCTAAAATTTTATAAAAGTATTTTATTTGATAAATTAATAGAAAATAAAAATCACTATTTCAAATAGTAAAATGAGATATATTTTAGTAAAACGAATAACAATTATCTATTTGTTGCTATTTATACTGTTTAATTAAAATGGTGTTGCTGATATAAACTAATATGGAATCTGGAATGATTTGTTATTTTGAAATACTTAAATAATAGTTTTCATTAACATATGAAATATATTGACGAAATAAGTAGAATAAAGATAATACGACTAGATTCTTTTATTAAAAATGTCGATCAAAACTAAAAGCCCGGATAGCTCAGTCGGTAGAGCAGAGGACTGAAGATCCTCGTGTCCTTGGTTCAATTCCAAGTCCGGGCATATTTTAAAAATTAACTAATTTATAAATTAAAATATTAGAAAATTTGTTATACTTACAAAAAACTAAAACCTAGCAATATTTCAGTATAAATAAAACAAATCATGGCTTTATATTGAAACTGATAACCATTGCAAGATAACCGTAGAAATTATGTATGGTTTTAGCAAAACCTATCCTTTTAAAACAAAAATAAAACATAAATATATCTATTTACTATATATCAATATAACGATTACAGTAACAGATATTTGTCTATACATACGGATATAATAGCTTTTTAAAATGATTTATAATCTTATTTACGTTATGCTGTATTTAAGTAACATAAACTATATTTAGTGATAGTCGAATAGACAACTTATATTTAGTCCAATTAATTTTATCAACTACAACTAATGCCGGCTTATTGATCAATCAATAATCACCACACTGATGTCAACATTTTGTTTTGTCTCAACGTTATTTACTTTTATCAAGATATATCCCAAAGGGATTTTCATTTTACAATGATAATTAACTATCAACTAATATTATAGTAGTTATCATATATTTATTCAAATCATTTAAATAATGTAATACTACCATGAAATAATATTGACCTATCTGTTTTATTAAACTCTATATATCGTATAAATAACGCAACGATTCAATTCAACCATACACTCATAAACTTATGATAAACATCATTTCTTAAAAAATTAATGTAACAATTATATTCAATCACAGCGCATTAAAAACTAAAAATAAAATTTATGTAACAACTATATAAACAATTAACACATAAAAATTATATATTTAAATATCATTGAATGATTATTCACTTGATATAAATCATTTAATTAAAAATAATTTTCTCTTTAACATAAATCGCACTATGTATTATGCTGTTAGATATAATACTAAATATAATCTACATACATCCATTGAAATTGGAGCAACATACAGTTATTATATTGTAGTTTAATTAAATAACTTGAATATATATAAATTTAATAGGTAATTTATAAAGAATTTTAATTTTTTATCTAATAAAAGAATAATCACAATAGAAATATGATATCGTGATAAAAGTTGATCGCAAGTTTTAGGGTTAATCAATTTAAAACAGTAATTATGATAAAATTTGAAACCGAACTAATCACATCTGGAAGAGATAAGCAATATACACACGGCGCAGTAAATCCTATCATTCAACGGACATCTTCAGTAGTGTTCAATTCTATTCAACAAAAAAAACAAGCTATTAAGAATTACAACACCACTGATACATTATTCTATGGTAGATACGGGACTATTACCCATTTTTCTTTACGCCAATCTATGACTGAATTAGAAAATGGCGTTGGTTGCATGTTATATCCATGTGGTACAGCAGCAATTACTCATGCAATACTTTCTTTTATCAAGCCAGGAGACCATATATTGATGACAGGATCAGCATATGAACCAACTCAAAAATTCTGTCGGCATGTTTTAAAAAAAATGAACGTGCATACTACCTGGTTTGACCCCTTGATTGGAAGTGATATTTATAATTTCATTCAACATAACACCCGTTTAGTTTTATTAGAATCACCAGGCTCAATAACTATGGAAGTACAAAATATCCCTGACATTGTTAAAACAGTGCGTGAAAAAAAATCAGATATCATCATATTATTAGACAATACTTGGTCAGCAGGAGTTTTTTTTAAAGCACTAGATGTAGGAGTTGATATTTCCTTGCAATCTGGAACTAAATATATCACAGGTCATTCTGATGCCATGATAGGCACTGCAGTTTCTAATGCACGTTGTTGGGATCAATTACAAGAACAATCTTATTTGATGGGTCAAATGGTTGATGCTGATACTGCTTATATGGCATCACGAGGACTACGTACTTTATATGTTAGATTAAAACAACATGAAGAAAATGGACTGCATGTTGCGCATTGGTTAGCCAAACATCCAGCAGTAGAACGAGTAAATCACCCTGCTTTAGCTACATGCAAAGGACATGAATATTTCATAAGAGATTTTAGCGGATCCAGTGGATTATTTTCATTTATTCTAAAGAAACGTTTAAATAAACTACAATTATCTAGTTTTATTGACAACCTTAAGTATTTTAAACTTGCATATTCCTGGGGCGGATTTGAATCTTTAATTTTAGTAAATCAAGTAGAAGAGCTACGCTACATACGTCCAGCTGGAACGTTAGATTTCACAGGAACATTGATTCGGGTACACATAGGATTAGAGCATCCTGATGATCTGATTAATGATTTATCAGATGGTTTCAATCGCATTAATTTATAATAGCATAAATATAAGTTATGCATGTTATTTTATGGCTATATATTGCATATATAACATTCTGTTAACTTAAAACAATCAATCAATACGGGGGGGTTCCCACTGACTGAGTATTTATCTGTAATACAATTTGAAAGCTATTTTGTACGGCGTGAGTGTAATGATCGAATAACCTGTGTTTCAGCTTCAATTACTTCTTGATTTAACTCATCAATTTTTTTTTTCATAACTTCATAACAATATTTAGTCATACTACGTATTCTATTAGGTTCATATTGTTGAGTTGCTATAGGCGTCAGAATTTCAACAATTACTAACCCATTAGACCAACGATTTAATTTTATTTTGTTAGAAGTATTAGAAACACAAACAGGTATAATGGGCACTTTGGCAGAAATTGCAGCATGAAAAGCGCCTATTTTAAACGGCAATAATCCCTTTCCAAAACTACGCGTACCTTCCGGAAAGACCCAAATAGAAACATCGCGCGTTCTAATAGATTTAGCTATTTTTATTAAAATATTATGAGATCGAGAGCTTTGACTCCGATTAATCAATATATTTCCACACAACCAATATAATTGACCAAACAACGGAATCCATAGTAAGCTCTTTTTACCGACTATTATTGTACGTGGCTGTACAACACGAGATACTGTTATCATATCATAATTACTTTGATGATTGGAAATATATATACAATTCCTCGGTAATGGATTATTTGAAAAATTTCGTATTTTAACTGTAATACCAAAAATAGGAGCCATGCTCCCAAACAAACGACCCAAAAGATCAGAATGATATGACTGATGAGGTCTTAATAAACAATAAACGATGCCAAATATACAAATAATAATTGACAATATCAACACTGAAATAATGCGTATAATAGCAAGCATTTTCTCTCTCTAAAAGTATCACAGTACAAATTTTTAATAAAAACTAATCTCGCCCAGAACATATAGGGCCTATTTATAGAATAGAAAACATTTACTATGTAAATAAATATTATTAAATTATGCTAAAAAATTAATTGAATTGGATACGCTACCATTCATTATGTTTAACGATAATTATTTTATGATTAATATTATTTAAAATATTTACAAACCCATAAACAGCTCAAGTTACTTAACATATATTAAGAAGTTACATTGACGCGATAAGTTATTAAATCTGAAATAGTGAGCACTGGCATCGTATATTTATGTGCAAATGTAACAATTTCTAATATACGCGCCATACTGCCATCCTTATTTGTTACTTCACACAATACTCCAAACGGTCTCAATCCAGCTAATGAAGTTAAATCTATAGCCGCTTCTGTATGTCCAATACGAGCTAAAACCCCACCATTTTGGGCGCGCAAAGGAAAAACATGGCCAGGGCGATTCAAATCAGAAGGTTTTGCATTATCTTCTATAGAAGCCTTAATTGTAGTTAATCTATCTGCAGCTGAAACTCCAGTAGTTATACCTTCTGCTGCTTCTATAGTAACAGTAAAAGCAGTGCCATAACGATTACTATTATTTTCTACCATCATTGGTAAATTCAACTGATTACACCGGTCTTCTGTTAAACATACACAAACTATTCCGCTACCATAACGAATAGCTAATGCCATTTGTTCAACTGTCATATTTTCTGCAGCAAATATCATATCACCTTCATTCTCACGATTTTCATCATCCATTACTAAAATACCACGACCATTACGAAGTGCTTCTAGTGCATTTTGGACACGCTCCACAGGAGTACCAAATTCAGATAGAAAACTCTGCCGACGCATGATTTTTAATCCTCATCAACCTCATCATTTATGAAACAAGGGAAAAAATAGACATGAATTAAAACTATGATTCAGTAAAAACCAAATACTCATAAATTAAAATTTATCAAAACAGTACCCTTATTTATATTATCATTATAAATATCAAAATCATGTTAAAACACTATTTAAAAATTCTACTAATAGCACCATACATACTATATATGCATTTCTATCATTATAAAGCACATCATAGTATATATGTAATAAATCATCCTATCCCAAAATTATATCTGATTGATAAGAAAAATTAAAACACTACGTCCATAAAACATACATTACATAACTCTATATGCGCTTAAATTTATATTAAATCCCGGATAACTAAACTTAATTCTTAAATAATCAAAAAATAACTAAAAACACTAATTATTATAAATATTGAAAAACTAAAACTTACTGCTATTCCTAATAATCCACTCTAAAAAATTATTTAATATTTTACGCATAATTCAAAGAGTAAAACCAAATAATTATCATACCCCAAGTAGTTAATATTTATTATATAAATCAATAAAAAATCGATGTACAACTATAAATTTTTATTCAAAATATATAACTAAATAAACTATAAAACATTAAAGCTAATACAAATATAAACCTTAATAAAAATTAAAATAAAAAATTTTAATAATAAATACAACTAAAATAAATCCTGTCATAACTACATAATTATAAATACATCTATTTATGATAAGGACCTCTCATCATCTCAATACATTTTTTGCATTACATCTGAAATTTACACATTATTTGTAATACCCACATTTCATTGTCCAAATATTTACTATATTCTTTTGTAACATCACACTAAAAATTCACCATTTATAATTTAATTTATATCATTTTTACTTTTACGCTTAATAGCATTAATAATATTACTACTAGAACAACCAGTCTTAAAATTTAATACATGTACTTTTCCTCCATTTTTAAATACCTCTTGACTTCCTTCAATGTCACAAACGTGATAGTCACCTCCTTTCACTAAAAAATCTGGCGACAAATTTGCGATCAATCTTGCAGGCGTATCCTCATGAAAAGGAACTACCCAATCTACTACTGATAAAGCAGCTAACACAAGCATACGTTTCTCTAAAGTATTTATAGGCCTTGTTTCGCCTTTTAATCGTTTTGTTGAATCATCACTGTTTACAGCCACAATTAACTTATCTCCAAGTTTTTTAGCATTGGTTAAGTAACTTATATGGCCAGGATGCAGTATATCAAATACACCATTAGTCATCACTATTTTTTCACCTTTATTACGAACTAAAGATATTATTTGTTTTAACGTCTTTTCATCTAATATGCCATAAGGCAAATTAATGTACGTATAACTATTTATAATACTTTTTATTTCATTCAAATTAGTAGTAGAAGTACCAGATTTTTTTATTACCACACTAGCAGCTAAATTAGCTAAAAAACATGCTTTCTTTAAACTTTTACCGGAAGATAACGCCGCTGATAATACACCAATCACTGTATCTCCAGCGCCGATTACATCATGCACTTCTTTTGTTTGAGTTGGAAAATGTAACGGAGCTGCATTCCGTGTACATAAAGTCATACCACGTTCAGAACGTGTAATCAATAAAGCTGATAAATTATAATCAATTATAATCTCCTGGGCACGATTTATTAAAGTCTTTTCATTACGACAAAATCCTACTATAGATTCAAACTCTGATATGTTAGGAGTTAATAAAGTAGCCCCTTTATAACGAGAAAACTGTATACCTTTAGGATCTATTATAATTGGTATATTGATATAACGTGCTAATTTAATCATTTCTTCTATACTATTTAAAGAACCTTTAGCGTAATCAGATAATACTAATACCTTATATTTAGGTAAATAAAATTCAACTTGTTTAAGCAATTTTGTAGTATCAACATTATGGAAATATTGTTCAAAATCTAATCTAATAATTTGTTGATTACGTGACATTACTCGCAATTTAATTATAGTAGGACAAGTATTAATTGGAATAAAATTACATTTTACATTCGACTGATCTAGTTGTTTTTTTAAAATGTTAGCCGCTTCATCAACTCCAGTGAATCCTAACAATCTTGGTTGAGCACCTAAAGCGGCAATATTCATTGCAACATTGGCAGCTCCACCTGGTCTATCTATAATTTTATTAATCTTAACGATCGGAACAGGTGCTTCTGGAGAAATTTTGTCGGTAGACCCATACCAAAATCGGTCTAACATAACATCTCCTACAACTAACACACTAGATTTGGAAAAACTCGGAAAAATAATAGTCATAATTTACTTAAAATACACCTTACTTAAACAAATAAAACCATGATTAATTTTACATTAAGTTAATAACAACAATAATATATTAAATTATTTAGTAAATAATTAAAATCTATAAATATAAATAATTCTTGATGTTTTATAGTATTGTGTTTAATTAAAATGAACCGTGTATCTCCCCAAAAATTTATAGACAAGAATTTTATACTAAATTAAAAAACATATATTAGTGTTCTTATATTTAAAATTGCTTACACCACATACAATTTTATATATCCCAGCTAATTTTCTTATTATTATTAAAATAGTTATTTGACTAATTTCTTATATAAGATGATTAACAACAATAAACCCAATCGCACTATATTTTATATTAAAAATTATATGGCATATAAAATAATTTTATTTTCTGATTCATCAGCATCATATAAAATATGTGTATAATTTATATATCTCTTCTATTAAGATATAGATCATTTAATTAAAAAATTGCATGATGAAAAAGTATTTAGTAGGTGGCGCTGTACGAGACACATTGTTAAAATTACCAATTAAAGAAAAAGATTGGGTGGTAGTAGGATCTAGCCCTCAAGAGATGTTAAACAATGGTTACGAGCAAGTTGGAAAAGATTTTCCAGTATTCCTGCATCCAGAAAATCATGAAGAATATGCGTTAGCACGTACTGAACGAAAATCCGGTAAAGGCTATACTGGTTTTACTTGTCATGCAGATCCATCAGTCACTATTGAAGAAGATCTATATCGCAGAGATTTAACCATTAATGCTATGGCCTATGATACACATGGCAATCTTGTGGATCCATATCATGGACAACGAGATATACAATTACGATTATTACGGCACGTTTCTCATACATTTAATGAAGATCCTCTACGAGTATTAAGAGTTGCACGGTTTGCTGCGCGGTTCGCGCATATGAATTTTACTATAGCTCCAGAAACATTAATATTAATGCAAGAAATGACTCATGAATTGTTATTTCTATCCCCAGAACGTATATGGATTGAAACAAAGAAAGCTTTAATTACAGATAATCCACAAATATATTTTATGGTTTTGCGTCATTGTGGAGCATTAAAAATCTTGTTTCCTGAATTAGACACATTATTTGATATACCTACTTCAGTGGTACAGCAGAGTACACCAATAAACACAGAGAATCTTACTATGATGATGCTTACTAAGACTGCTTGTTTAACAGACGATCTCAATGTGCGCTTCTCTATTTTATGTCGTGACTTAGGAAAGCCAACTTTTCTTAATAATAAAAAAAACTGTATCGAATATCATGATGACAGAAAATTAGGGGTGCCTTTAATCAATAATTTATGTAATAGATTAAAAATACCACATGAAATTTGTAATTTTGCAAAAATTGTTTCCGAATATCATGACTATTTATATAATATCGAAACGTTAACACCTAAAATGTTAATGAAATTATTTGATGTTTTTGATTGTTGGCGACGTCCTAGAAGACTAGAACAAATCATTTTAATTAGTCAAGCTAATATGCTAGGATGCATAAATTATAATAATTATTTATATAATCAGAAAAATTTTTTGTATACAGCCTTTTCTATTGCTAAAAAAATCCCCATTTCAAATATTATTGAAGACGGATTTACTGGAGTCAATATAAGTAAAGAATTATATACTAGACAATTGCATGCTTTAAAAATATGGAAAAATAAAAACAAATAATATTTAAATATAAAAATTTTAAAAACTATAAATAATAAAATAACTTAAAGTACATAATTCAAACTAAAAAACAATTATTTAAATACGAAGAATATCTTCTTTTATCAACACCAAAATTGTCTAAGAAATTTTCATATAGATTTAAGATTGTCATATACATAACGATGATCTTCTTATGTAAGATCTAGAATAAAATATATAGATCCATTCTCAATTCCTATATCATCTATTAATTACTATTTGAAAACACCAATTTTGATTATGTTATTAATCCCCAATAAATTCCTCCGGCTAACAAAAATCGATATATAGCAAAAGGAACCAAAGAGATATTTTGAACTATTTTTAAGAAACATTTTACGGTAAGTAAAGCTATAACAAATGCCACTATACTACCGCCAACTAATAATAAAGCATCCATCGCACTAATAGAAGATCCACAATGATATAAAGTTAATACTACCGAGCCAAATATAATAGGAATTGCTAAAAAAAATGAAAATTCTGATGATATACGCCTGTTTAATCCAACTAATAACCCTCCTCCGATAGTAGCTCCAGCACGAGAAAATCCTGGCCAAAATGCTAAACATTGAAAACATCCAATTAAAAAAGATTGCACGTAGGTTATATTATCAATATCTGATACACGCGGTCCTTTTAGTAAACATAATTCTCCAATTAATAAAAATATTCCACCGATTATTAATCCATACATAATATATGTTAACCCAAAAATCAATCTAATTTCTTCATAAAAAATTAAACCCAATATTACCCCAGGAAATGTCCCTAATAATATATGTCGAATACATAAATGATTTTTATCATAATGTTGTTTAACAAATATTTTTTTTATACAAATTACACCCATACTATATAATCTATTCCAAAACATTATTGTTATAGATAAAATCGCACCTAGCTGAATAATCACAGCAAAAGTTTTTTCTGAATCATCCATATAATGAGCAATACTCTCCACTAGCATCATATGGCCTGTTGAAGAAATAGGAAGAAATTCTGTTAAGCCCTCCACTATCCCCAGAATTAATGAAATAGTTAATCTATGTACATCTAACATTAATAACCCAAAATAAACAACATGATTATAACATTTAATTTAATATAAATAATTGAAACATAAACTACCATATTGTTTGTAGGATATAGAATACAATTTTTTTATTTAAAAACTCATTTTATCTGAAATAAATACACATATTCTTTCTTAAGAAACTAATCTTATTTTAAATATTTAAGAAATATTCACTTTTCGTTCAATACATATACCAACATTAGAAGCGCTACGAATCGCGCCAGGTTTACTCACTTTTACACGAATCCAACAAATACAAAACTTTTTTACTAACGTGTTTACTGTTAAATTAGCAACATCTTCTATTAAATAGAAATATTTTTTACTCACTAAATCAAGTATTGTTTGACTTACACGAGTGTAATCTACATACGATGTAGTACCTGTTTTACCTAGAAAAACTGCAGTATTATATGATAATTGCAAATCAAAAATTAACTTCTGTAGATATTTTTTTTCCCAATCATATATACCTATATATGCCATTACTATTAGTTGTTCTATAAATAGAATATTCATTTATATGCTGTGATATTTAATTTATGTAAATAAATCATTTATTAAAATAACACTAACGATGTAAAAAATACACTATATATTAATTCCTATATAATAATCATTCATTACACATCAAAAAAGAATAACTTATGACTTCTGTTTCTATTTTAATAATAATATCCGCTTATTTGTTAGGATCAATATCTAGCGCCATTTTAATATGCAAAATATTAAATATTTCAGATCCAAGATATTTTGGTTCTAAAAACCCCGGTGCTACTAATATTTTTCGTATCGCAGGTTATAAAATTGCAATTTTTGTAATATTATTCGATATATCAAAAGGTGCAATTCCAATATGGCTAGGCCATTATCTAGAAATTTCACCTGATTCTTTAGGAATAGCAGCTATTTTTTCCTGCTTAGGACACATGTATCCCGTATTTTTCAAATTTTATGGGGGAAAAGGTGTAGCTACCGCATTTGGAGCACTTACTACAATAAACATTAACCTCTCCGTCATTATGATAAGTACCTGGTTGTTAACTGTACTATCTTTTGGGTATTCCTCATTAGGTGCTATTATTGCTGCATTGATCGTACCTTTCTACACTTGGTACTTTCAACCCCAACATTTACTTCCAACAATAATAATATCTTCTTTAGTTTTAATCAAGCATATTATCAATATTAAACGACTATGGAATCATCAAGAAAAACGTATTTGGCGTAATTAATATAAAATATTGCTAATAATAATTAAAGTAATTATCTTATTCTCGGAAGGGATTCTAAAGACCAGCGTGGTCTTACTAAAATCGGTAAATCACTGAATAATCCAGCCTTAAGTCTAATAAATCCAGTATAAGCAACCATTGCTCCATTATCTGTACAAAATTCTGGGCTAGGAAAAAATAATTTTCCTTTTAAGATATGCATCATTCTTGCAAGATACGCTCTCAACGCATGATTAGCGCTAACACCTCCGGATACTACTAAACATTTTAATCCAGTTTGGTCCAATGCGCGGCGACATTTAATTGCTAATGTTTCAACAATTGCATCTTCAAATGCACGCGCAATATCAGCATGAGTTTGAACATCGTGAGCACTTGACATAATAGTATTTACAGCAAAAGTTTTTAATCCAGAGAAACTAAGATTTAAGCCTGGTCGATCAATCATGGGACGAGGAAATATATAACGATCCGTAATACCCTGTTGAGCCATTTGTGATAACAAAGCGCCGCCAGGATATTTTAATCCTAATAATATAGCAATTTTATCAAATACTTCTCCAACAGCATCATCAATAGACTCTCCTAATATTTTATATTCTCCTATATTACTTGCAAATACTAGTTGAGTATGCCCACCAGATACTAATAATGCTACAAACGGAAATTCAGGAGCTTTTTTTTCTAACATTGGGGCTAATAAATGAGCTTCCATATGATGAATATCGATAGCAGGTATTTTACAAGCATAAGCAAATGTTCTAGCAACAGTCGCTCCAACTAATAAAGAACCTATCAGCCCAGGTCCAGCAGTGTACGCTATTCCATTGATATCTTCAGGCTTTAAATAAACTTGTCTTAATGTAGACAAAATTAAAGGAACTATTTTTCGTACATGATCACGAGCAGCTAATTCAGGCACAACTCCCCCATAGTCAGCATGTAACGAATCTTGACTATATACTTTATTAACTAACAATCCCTGACATTGATCATAAATTGCTACGCTGGTTTCATCACATGAGGTTTCAATACCTAAAACTCGCATATACATTTTCCATATTTAATTAATAATTATAAAATACTTCACATTAGTTTTATATTTCATGTCATAATGTTATATTACAAAATAGTAAAAATATAGTTATTTTAATCATATTGAAATCATAATCTTCAACAAAAAATTTAAAATAAATAATAATAGAGAAAGGATATATGCCAATAATTAAAGTACGTGAAAACGAATCATTTGATGTAGCGTTACGCCGCTTTAAAAGATCTTGTGAAAAATCAGGAATTTTATCTGAGGTACGTCGCAGAGAATTTTATGAAAAGCCAACTACAGAACGTAAACGAGCAAAAGCATCAGCAATTAAGCGTCATACAAAAAAATTAGCTCGAGAAAATTTACGACGTGTTCGATTATATTAAATCATTCTCACTCATATAATTTTTAGCATACAAAAATAAATGAAAATGTTGTTTTATAATTAGTAAAACTGAATTACCTATATTTATAGGCATAAGCATTTAATCATAATTTATAATGACGTTAGTGTTATTCAATAGCACAAACTAAGGAGATATAATTACCCGTATCCCAAGTACAATAATCAATGAATTGATATCGCGTACTAATATTGTTGAGTTAATTAGTCGACGCATATCTTTAAAAAAACAAGGAAAAAATTTTCTGGCTCGTTGCCCATTTCATATCGAAACACACCCATCATTTACTGTTAATATCGAAAAACAGTTCTATTATTGTTTTAGTTGTGGATCACATGGGAATGCAATAGATTTTTTGATGAATTATGACCGACTTACATTTCTTGAATCTATCAAAGAACTATCAATTATAAATGGGATATCATTAGAGCTGAATGTAGACATTTTAAAAAAAAATAATCATCAAAAAACCAATCTATATCAGTTAATGAATAAATTAAGTCAATACTATCAAAATATACTAATGCAAAGAAAATATTTATATGCTTACAAATATTTGCACAATCGTGGATTAAACGCTAAAACTATTGCTGACTTCAACATTGGATTTGCTCCACCTGGATGGGATAACATAGTACAAAAATTTAGTTTTACATCATATGATCAAACACTACTTGACCAATCAGGTATGTTAATTAGTAATAACAAAAAATATAAATATGATCGATTTCGTAATCGTCTTATGTTCCCTATACGAGATATAGCAGGAAGAATTGTGGCATTTGGAGGGCGTGTTATCACACACAAAAAAATGCCCAAATATTTAAATTCGCCAGATACCGAAATTTTTAAAAAAAATCAACATTTATATGGTTTATATGAAACACGCATACAACACAAAAATCCTTCTCACATACTTTTAGTAGAAGGTTATATAGACGTTATTACATTAACACAATTTGGAATTAATTATGCAGTCGCCTCTTTAGGAACTACTACTGCTAATCATATTCGATTATTATATAACATCACCAATCAAATTATTTGTTGTTATGATGGCGACCATGCTGGTAAAAAAGCTGCATGGCGTACATTAAACATTGTTTTACCATATCTTACTGATGATCGACAAATAAATTTTATATTTCTACCTCATGGAGAAGATCCAGATACATTAATACGTAAAATAGGAAAAAATAATTTTTTGAGAATATTAACACAAAAACAAGACTTATCAAATTTTCTATTTAAAACATTATCACAAAAAATAAATTTACAAACGTTGGAGGGTCGGGTTAAATTAAGCAGCCTAATATTGCCTATGCTTAATAAAATTCCTGGAAAAACACTAAAATTGTGTTTACTACAACAATTAGGTAATAAAATAGGAATTTTAGATGAAAATAAGCTAAATCAATTACTTATAAAAAAACCTATTTTATCTACTAACAAAACAAGAAAATATTGTATAAGTTATGGAATAGAACACATATTAATAGGATTATTAATACAAAATCCACATCTTGCCAAACTAGTACCAAACATACAAGAATTAAAACAATTTAAAAAAGACGATGTCATGATTTTGATTTTTACTGATTTGGTTAAAATATGCAAGACATGTCCAGCACCAACTCCTGCGCAACTGTTAGAGCATTACCGTGAGAATAAATTTTTTTCAAAACTTGAAACACTAGCCTATTGGAACCACTTGATTACAAATGATATGATAGAAACCACTTTTATTGATGCATTAACTAAATTATATAATTTGACTCTTGAACAACGTCAAGAAATGCTTATTGCTCATGATCGAATATCTGGATTAACAACACAAGAACGTCAAGAGTTGTGGTTATTAACTCAAACATTATCAAAACGTTAATATAAAATTATACACTTTTTAGGTTCAATATTACTAATGAAAATAATCATAAAAATACCTCCTGAATAAATTATTTATTAATAGTTTTATTTACATATCATCGATAGATGGACGTTACACCATCTATTAAACTTTTAAATATTACTGCAAACGTGGGAGTCTTTTTATGGAACATAACCCACAATCACAATTTAAATTACTCGTCACACTTGGGAAAGAACAAGGATATTTAACTTTTTCTGAAGTCAACGATCATTTACCAGAAGATATTGTGGATCCAGGTCAAATTGAAAATATAATCCAAATGATGAATGATATGGGTATTCAAGTCATGGAAGAAGCGCCTAATTCCGATGAATTTTTGTTAATTGAACACACTAGTTCAACTAATGATGAAGAAGATGCAACAGAAGCAGCTGTGCAGGCGTTAGCTAATGTTGATTCAGAGTTGTTAGGTAGAACAACTGATCCAGTACGAATGTATATGCGAGAAATGGGCACTGTAGAATTATTAACACGAGAAGGCGAAATAGATATCGCTAAAAGAATCGAAGATGGAATAAATCAAGTGCAATGCTCAGTTGCTGAATATCCAGAAGCAATTACTTATTTGCTGGACCAATATAAACGCGTAGAAACCGGAGAAACACGCCTTTCAGATTTAATTACAGGTTTCGTGGATCCTAACGCCGCAGATGAAGAAAACATATCAGCATCAGCACACACAAATATAACTCAAAATATAACTTCTGAGACTGTTTCTGAAGCAATATCTGATGACGATGAAGAAGAAAATAATGATGAAAATAACATTGATCCAGACATAGCTCGTAAAAAATTTATAGCGCTACGTGATCAATATGAAATAACTCGAAAATCAATAAAATATAATGGACGCAATCATGCTCAATCATCAAAAGAAATCTTAAAGCTTTCCGAAGTATTTAAACAATTTAGATTAGTTCCAAAACAATTTGATAATTTAGTTAATAATATGCGCTCTATGATGGAACGAGTACGCATACAAGAACGTTTGATTATGAAATTATGTGTTGAAATTAGTAAAATGCCTAAGAAAAGTTTCATAGAGTTATTTTCAGGAAATGAAACTAATAAAGCTTGGTTTGATACAGCTTTATCTATGAACAACACGTCATGGTCGGAAACATTACATAAAGTTGATGAGGATGTACAACATAGTTTATCAAAACTACACCAAATTGAAAAAGAAACAGGACTAACAATAGAACAAGTGAAAGATATTAATCGTCGTATGTCGATTGGGGAAGCTAAAGCTCGCAGAGCTAAAAAAGAAATGGTTGAAGCTAATCTTCGCTTAGTCATATCTATTGCTAAAAAATATACAAATAGAGGGTTACAATTTTTAGATTTGATACAAGAAGGTAATATTGGTTTGATGAAAGCTGTAGATAAATTTGAGTATCGTCGTGGTTATAAATTTTCTACTTATGCTACTTGGTGGATTCGCCAAGCAATTACTAGATCAATAGCAGACCAAGCACGTACTATTAGAATTCCAGTTCATATGATAGAAACTATTAATAAACTTAATAGAGTTTCTCGGCAAATGCTACAAGAAATAGGACATGAACCAACACCAGAAGAATTAGCAGAGCGCATGCTTATGTCAGAAGATAAAATCAGAAAAGTATTAAAAATCGCGAAAGAACCTATTTCCATGGAAACTCCTATAGGAGACGATGAAGATGCTCATCTTGGTGATTTTATTGAAGATACGAATCTTGATTTACCTTTAGACTCAGCAACTTCAGATAATTTACGTACTGCTACCCATGATGTACTTGCTGGATTAACTCCAAGAGAAGCTAAAGTATTACGCATGCGGTTTGGTATTGATATGAATACTGATCATACTTTAGAAGAAGTGGGAAAACAATTTGACGTAACTCGGGAACGTATCCGTCAAATAGAGGCAAAAGCTTTAAGAAAATTACGTCATCCTAGCCGTTCTGAAATATTACGCAGCTTTTTAGATGATTAAATAAATATAAAAATTTTAAAAATTATAATTGCCAATTTGTTGGTATAATTTGTAGCATTAGAAATTAATTTACAATATATATATTTAACATACAAATATCAAACATAACAATTTTTTTGCAAAGTTGCGTAAAGTGTGCTATACACTACGCGTTTACAATATCAATAAATAAAAATTACATGGTAGAACGTCAATAAAATTTAATAAAAATATAAACAACTCGATCATAAATGATTCATTTAATATAAAATTGAAATCAAGGCCCCTTAGCTCAGATTGGTTAGAGCAGGCGACTCATAATCGCTTGGTCGCTGGTTCAAATCCAGCAGGGGTCACAATTTTTTCCAAAAAATAATTTTTTATCTTATCTCATCATATGTTTACAAAGTACTTTTTAACAGAAACCATAATTTAGTAACATTGTAGCCATATTATTAGGGATGATTTTTACTAAATTATCTATTATGATACATAGAAAAATTCTAATCGTTCTAAAAAAAAACCCAAAACAATAAGTATAAATACCCATACAAACGAACTAATCCAATTAAATAATTGAAAACGAAAGGAGCTTAATCCAGACACTCCTGCAATAGTAGGTAACACTGTTCTCACGAATACTATAAAACGACCGATAAAAAGGGCAGATAGCCCATGTTTATGGATCATACGATTTGCTCTTTGATAGGACTTATTAGGTATAAAAGATAACCAGCTTTTTATAGTCTTATTATTTTCTAAAAATTTACCTTGTAAATAACTCATCCAACTACCTAAACCTGCAGCTACTGTTAAAATTCCTAAAGTTGCAGTAAAATTCAAAATACCTTTCGCAATTAATACTCCTAATACAATTAACAAACTATCTCCAGGCAAAAAAAATGCAGGAAGAATAGCATTCTCTAAAAAAAGAATAATAAATACTAACGAGTAAATAGCTAATGCTAACCTTAAGCTGGGAAATAACGTAATATTATTTTGCCATATTATATTTAGTAATTCTTTTAAAATATCCATGACTCACTTAATTTCATACATATAAAAATATACAATTAATTTAAAAAATTTATATCTTCACATATCTTTATTTGTTAGTTACATCACTGCTTAACGAAAAGTATAAATATAGTATTCCCCTAACATCTCTACATTATACTACTAACGAGTAGTTAGAGAGTAATATTTGTTTGTTTAATCACTATAACTACAAATTCCTAAATATTTTTATAGAAATTTTAATTCAATGATATATTTATTTATATGAAATATATATAATGATATGTTTTAAATGAATACTAATTCAATTTTTTTAATTTATATATTTATCTATTGTATTTATTGATAACTTGAAAAATTCGTTTAACAATACTACAAATAAAATATTTGTGCTAATATATAACATATAATATATTTATATTAAAGTATCCAACAAAGTTTTCATTTTCTATTATAAATACTATAACTTTTCTATAATTAATAGTTTTAAAGCAACATTACCGACTACAAAACTAAATATTTAACTATTCAAATTATTTTTTATTTTATTTTTACTACTCTATATTTATTTTTAACAAAGAGCTAGCCTTTAAGCCGGGTTCTGTTTTAAACAATCATTCATCTACGCTGGCATTCTCATGCCAGCTTAAGCAGCTTACCCAAGTTCAGTACGGACCATACTATAGAACTTCTATTCAGCCTTGCTCCGAGTGGAGTTTACATGATACGAACTGTTACCAGCCCATATGGTGTGCTCTTACCACGCCTTTTCACCCTTACCTATATTATTATTCGTTATAAAAAATAATTATCGGCGGTTTTCTTTCTGTTGCACTTGTCGTAGATTCGCATCTCCCAGGCATTACCTGGCACTTTGCCCTATGGAGCCCGGACTTTCCTCCCCTTCATTTGTATTTATATCAATTTTATCTTTATTACTTCAAATACAAAGAAGCAGCGATTGTTTGGCTAACTCCTTGAAATATTATAACCATTATTTTAAATGATATCATTAATCAATATTAATATTTTGATCTACAATTTTATTTAATCGCTTACTCAAATATTTTTTATAAAGTATATTTTTTCTTACTCCATATATATATTCTACTAAAGTTGCAGCTTTTTTTACAGGTAATTCCGATGCCAACAAGTTCATGACATGAAATATTTTTGGCGACAATTCATGATTTTTTAGACAATTTCCTGCTACTACCAAAACCATTTCTCCTTGAATTCGAGAACTATCTCTTTGTATCCAAGATAATAATTGGCCTACAGGAGCTCCGTAAATAGATTCCCATATTTTAGTTAATTCCCGAGCTAATACAACATAACGTTCTAATCCAAAAATACTAATCATATCTTTTAAAGTATCCATTATGCGATGTTTTACATCATAAAAAATTAATGTGCGTGGCTCTTCCAATAAGGCTTGTAAGCGGTTTATGCGTAGCCTGTGTTTATGGGGTAAAAATCCTTCGAAACAAAACCGATCTGTCGGCAATCCAGATCCACATAATGCAGTAATAGCGGCACATGGACCAGGAAGCGGGATAACTTTGATTTTTAGTTTTTGACAACATTGTACTAAACGATATCCTGGGTCATTAATTAATGGAGTACCTGCATCAGAAACTACAGCAACACTTAATCCTGCTTGTAATTTTGAAATTAATATTGGTATTTTTTTATATTCATTATATTGATGTAATACATACAAAGATGTACGAATAGAAAAAAAATTTAATAATATGCGAGTACGGCGCGTATCCTCTACAGCAATATAATCTACTTGGCGCAACACTGACAACGCTCGATATGTAATATCTTTTAAATTTCCAATAGGAGTTGGAACTATATACAAAGCAGATACACAATTAGTTTCTGATGACGATATTTTTTTCATATATTAATATCTACTTTAATAAGTATCGTTTTTAACAAAATCACTATAAAATATAGTACATCTTTATTGTTAATACTCAATACACTAAATCAGTATTTTATATACTAAGACTACCAATATATAAATAATTAAATAACATAAGAATTAATTAGTATATTGTTTTTATTGTTTTTAAAAATTAAAACGTATTTTAAATGTATATTTAACTAAAACATGTTTTAATTAATACTTCAACATTAGATAATGAACATTTACCGGTGAAATATAATTCACTTCAAAACTATTTTTGTCAAAATGGTTACTTTAAAACAAATGATAAACATAATGAAGTTATTAAAAATATTTAACAAAAATATAACAATTTTATAAAAGTGAATTATACTGCTACTACTTGTAGTAAAATAAAAATTTTTATACAATTGGAATGATTAATTGCAAGTAATTTACTTACATAAATATAATAAGTGAACTGATATTAATATCCAATTTTTAATATCTAAATTTGTAAACACATATGAATGAACATTAGATATCATGTAGTTCAGTTATTATTGATTCTATTTTCTATATTAGTATTGCAAGCTTGTTGTTCAAGTATGTTAGCTATAGGGACTGCTGCATTTATTACTACAGCATGGCATGATCCTCGTACTATAGGTACTCAGCTAGATGATAATATCTTAGAAACTTATATTACTTATGCTTTTAATAAGCATCAACATATTAAAAAATACGCACGTATAAAACCCACTGTATACCAAGGTAATGTATTATTAACTGGACAAGCTCCTTCTGCTTCTTTTATTAAAGAAGCTATAAAAATAGTAACTAAAATTAATGGAACAAAAAATATTTATAATGCAATTCGACAAGGTACGCCAATATGTTTACAATCTATTTTCGCAGATGCTTTGATTAGTAATCAAATACGTTTAAACCTTTTTCTTAAAAGAGATATACGTGCTTCTAGTATTAAAATAGTTACAGAAAATAAAGAAGTCTTTCTATTGGGTCAAGTTACTTATGCAGAAGGTAAGTATGCTGAAAAAATAGCAAATACAACAAATAGGGTAAAAAATGTAACCACTACATTTTCATATATAGGAAATGCGGTGGTTACAAATCATAAATATAAATCTTTTCTTCAGTAAATTTATTATATTTTATAAAATTTATTTATATAAGTATAGAATATAAATAATACTTAAAAATAGAGAAAATGCATATCTATATAATCTAATTTATTCACTAACTTTTAGTACCATATTATTAAGTTTAATCATCATTAATTAATGTTTTTTGTTTATATTCACAAATATGCCAAATTAAAAAAATTTTTAATCAATCCTATCTACAAACAACAGAACATTTTTAACAAAACAATAAAATATCTTCGTATTCTATTTTAAAAATAATTCTGAATATAAAAAATTAATCATTTATTTTTTCAATGCAATATATTGATAAATCAACATTATTTTTAAAATAGATACAAATATCCCAAAACAACAACGCACATCCAGCGCTAGATTTTTATTCAATATGCCTACACCCATGCAACAAAATAAAGTTATTCCATTTAAATTTATAAACAATATTTAATATACTTTTTAAATCTTTAATAAAAACTAAATATTGTACATCATTATCTTACCTGCGAATTCATATACTTGTAGAATTTACAAAAAATGTAAAAATTAAGCAATAAAACAACCATTTATATAAAATAAACTTATCCATATGTCTAATTATTTTAATAATAACCAATAACTCTGTATACACTCATTCTTCAATGAAGAATTTATTTTTTTACTAAAAACATACTGTGACTTTAAAAGTTTATACTTCATACTTACAAATCCCGATTTCTTACACGAATACATTCCTACGCAATTATTAATCCAGTATAATTTAACGAATATTAAAAAATATACAATTTTCACAAAAAAGCATATGATCATGTTGATTTATTTTTTATAACACAATATAAATAAATATAATTATTAGTTAGATAATATATCTAATATACTATCAATACAATATTTACATGATACATCACAACCCATAGAAATCACTATTATTTTAAATAATATCATCTCTAATTTTCATCAACTAAAGCATTCCCAATATACTCAATGTTTATCCCAACACTCATTATTAAAAAATAATTTCATACTTAATTTTAAAAAATCTCATTTAAAAGATAAAACCACTACATCCTTATATTTATATATACAAATATGTCAAAATATCAACGTTTAGAAAATTGAGGACTCCTTCGTGCTTTGCGTAATCCTACCTTTTTTCTTTCTACTTCTCTAGAATCTCTAGTAACTAACCCAACTGAACGCAATACATCACGTAACTTATCATCATATTGTAATAATGCGCGCGTTATTCCATGACATATAGCACCAGCCTGCCCGGATATACCTCCGCCTTTTACAGTAACATATACATCTAACTTATTGTTTAGTAAATTAGCAGTTTTCAAAGGTCTGGTAACAATAAACTGCATGCTATTTTTAGGAAAATACTTATTTAATTTACGCTTATTTATAATAATTTTCCCATTGCTCATTTCATCTAACTTAATGAATACTCGAGCAGATGCACTTTTTCTTCGCCCGGTACCATAATATTGATTATAGGTCATACTCAAAATTTTCCATTTTATTTTATTCGTCAACAATCTATGCATTGAGGTGTTTGAGCAGAATGTATATGTGTACTTCCCGAGTATACTTTCAATCTACGATACATAATACGACCTAAAGGTCCTTTAGGTAACATACCTTTTACTGAAATTTCAACTACCTTTTCAGGATTCCTGTCAATCATTCTCTTAAAACTAGATTGTTTAATTCCTCCAACATACCCAGTATGATGATAATAAATTTTATTATCACGTTTGCGACCGCTTACAGATACTTCTTTTGCATTTAAAACAATAACGTAATCTCCAATATCAATATGAGGGGCATATTCAACTTTATGTTTACCAATTAAGTATCTAGAAATTATAGTAGATAAACGACCAAGTATTTTACTTTTAGCATCAATAACATGCCATTTTCGTCTAATTATATTTGATTTTTCCATAAAAGTTTTCATAAAAACAAAAATCAACTCAACATAAAACACACGTTCCAATCAAAAATAAACTTTTAATATAAAAGTATAATTATAACATAATAGATTCTATATTAAAATAACATTATTGAAAAATAAAATTTCTCCAATATTATTTAAAAATTTCAAATAAATATTGAACTAATATTTTCGCACATAAAATGTGTCACATCTATATGTCTATATATTAACTAAAAATTAAATAATTAAGAAATATAATCATATTATATTTTATAATAAATAAATTCGTTGTATATTATCAATTAATAAAATTGATAATTAATGTACTAAACAATTTTTAAATACTATTTTTGGTTTTAATCGCCTAAATATTTCTAGCTAAATATTTAGGCGATTAAAACCATACAAAACAGAATATATCAACAAGAAATTTTTTAGGAGTCGTTACCATGATATATATATATATGCTCGCAATCTTAATAATTGGCATTGCTACAGGAGCAATTATAATGTATTACAGAACTCGCTATTTATTATATAATCAAAAAAATTTATATGATGAATTACAAGAAAACAAAATTAAACTAAATGAATACCAAAGAGAACTAAGTAAACACTTTTTATGCACCATAGAATTATTAAACAAAATGATAGTTGATTATCGTCATCTATATCATAATGTAAAAAAAAGTGCTAACTTTTTTTTACCAAACACACATATTCAAGATATAATGTGCATGTTTAACACCAAAGAAACAAATATACAAAATGAACAACTACCTATAGAAGCGCCACTAGATTATTCTAATAATACGGAAAATACTTTAAAAAATTATGATAACAAATAACACTAATATCATTTATACAAATTTCATTATACCCTATATTACATTTTCATATCTAAAGTATTATCTCCAGTGCTACGGCTTTCTACAATTAAAAATTAATTATAGGTATAAATATATGTAATTTAGTCACTAAAGTTTTATAAACATTTTAGTATAAATATTATTTCTTACTTAATAATATAACTAACTAAATTAATTATTTATGAAAACAACACACTTACTTAACATATTGAGTATATTATTCGCATTAGGAATTTCATATTCTGAATCTTCTATCAATCATACGGCATTTTCTACGGAAATATCAGGATTCCTACCAAGTTTAGCTCCCATGTTAGATACAGTACTTCCAGCAGTAGTAAGTGTACATGTAGAAGGTATTCAGCCAGCAAGAAAACTTACATTACCTAAAGAATTCAAATATTTTTTTGGACCAGATATGCCTGGAGGTAACTTTGGGTCTAGACCGTTTGAAGGATTAGGATCAGGAGTTATTATTAACGCTAATAAAGGTTATATTATTACCAATAATCATGTTGTAAATGGAGCAGATAAAATTAAAGTACAACTTAACGACGGTCGAGAATTTGATGCCAAATTAATAGGACATGATGAGCAAACTGATCTAGCATTACTTCAATTATTAAAATTTAAACACCTTTCTGAAATAAAAATAGCTGATTCTGATATCTTAAAAGTTGGTGATTTTGCTGTTGCGATAGGAAACCCTTTTGGATTAGGTCAAACAGCAACTTCTGGTATTGTATCAGCATTAGGTAGAAGTGGTTTAAACCTTGAAGGACTAGAAAATTTTATACAAACTGATGCTTCTATAAATAGAGGAAATTCTGGAGGGGCTTTAGTAAACTTACATGGAGAATTAATTGGAATTAACACTGCTATTTTAACACCTGGCGGAGGAAATATTGGTATCGGTTTCGCGATTCCTAGCAATATTGTAAAAAATTTAAGTCAACAATTAATCGAATTTGGGGAAGTAAAACGCGGACAATTAGGCATTAAAGGAACAGAATTAACTGCTGATATTGCTAAAGCACTCAACATTGACGCACAACGCGGCGCGTTTGTCAGCGAAGTTTTACCAGGAACTGCAGCCGCTAAAGCAAATATAAAAGCAGGAGATATCATCATATCTATAGAGGGAAAACCAATAAAAAATTTTGCAGAGTTAAGAGTCAAAATTGGGACTACCACCCCGGGTAAAACTATAAAACTAGGATTGTTACGAGATGGAAAAATACAAACAATATCAGTTTTACTAGATGATAGTACTTCTGTTAGCACCAGTGAAGAGGTATTAACTCCTGCATTGCAAGGAGCTTCTTTAAGTAATGGATATTTAAAAGATGGAACAAAAGGAGTACAAGTTGAAGAAGTGGCCAAAGACTCTCCAGCTTATTCTATTGGTTTACAAAAAGGTGATATAATCATTGGATTAAATCGTACTAAAGTACATAACTTATCTCAATTACGCAAAATTTTAAACGAAAAACCATCTATTATTGCGCTTAATATTGTTCGCGGAGATACAAATATATTTCTATTACTCCGTTAATTATTGCATTGATTTAAAGATCAATACAACAAACAAAACAATATTTAATCTAAGTTTTTAAATATTCAAATGAAAATAAATATCCAGTAAATTACAAATAATACAATAAGTACATAACTAAACATCCACTTAAAACGTTATTTTTTAAAAAATATTTTGACATAAAAAGACCAAAACCCATTACATAAAAATCATTATACATCTAATATAAGCTATTCATGAGTAACTCGTTCAATATGTGCTCCCATATTTTTTAATTTTTTTTCAATGCGATCATATCCTCGATCAATGTGATATACGCAATCAACTACCGTTAATCCCTCAGCAATACAGCCAGCTAACACTAAACTTGCAGATGCTCGCAGATCTGTTGCCATGACTTGTGTTCCAATTAATGAATTAACTCCACGACAAACAATCATGTTATTTGATATTTTAACACGAGCTCCCATACGAATAAGTTCTGGCACATGCATAAACCTATTTTCAAATATAGTTTCTATAATTTTCCCCGTGCCTTCAGAAACTACATTTAATAAAGTAAATTGCGCTTGCATATCAGTAGGAAATCCTGGATATGGTTTAGTGCATAAAGTAATAGCTTTTGGTCGTTTTCCATTCATATTCAAACTAATCCAATCTTTACCAGTTTTGATCTCAGCCCCAGATTCACGTAATTTTTTCAAAACAAAACGTAAAGTATCTGGACGTGATCCCAAACAAACTACATTTGCGCGTGAAATAGCAGCCGCAACCAAAAAAGTTCCAGTTTCAATACGATCTGGTATGATACAATACTTTCCACCGCCTAGTTTTCGAGCTCCTTCAATAATAATTCTATTACTTCCAGCTCCATTAATATTTGTTCCCAACATAATAAGAAAATTAGCGGTATCAACAACTTCTGGTTCACGAGCAGCATTATCAATTATAGTAGTCCCTTCTGCTAATGCGGCAGCACTCATAATAGTGACCGTAGCTCCAACACTAATTTTATCCATTATAATATGAGCACCATGTAATCGTCCATTCACAGAAGCTATAACATATTCCTTTTCTAAAATGATTGTTGCGCCTAATTTCTTTAACCCATTAACATGCAAATCTACTAACCTTTTACCAATCGAGCATCCACCAGGTAACCAAATTTTCCCTTTTCCAAAGCGTGCTACTAATGGTCCTAATGCCCAAATAGAAGCGCGCATAGATTTAACTAAATCATAAGGAGCGCAACATGTATTAACACTGCTAGTATCTGCGAAAACTACATCACAATGCTCCACTTTTGCTCCTAGTTTTTTTAGAAGTTTTACAGTAACATCAATATCTTTCAATTTAGGAACATTAAAAATTTCTACTGGTTCCTCAGTTAGTAACGTAGCAAATAAAATTGGTAACGCAGAATTTTTAGCTCCTGATATCCTCACTTCACCATTTAAAGGAGTAGGACCATAAATGTAAAATTTATCCATTCTCATAATTTAACGTTAATTACATACTAATACCATAGCAATTAAAAATCTGCTTTATATATTACATGATATATGTTTTTTATTCCATTCTTCAGGATTAAATGCTTGAATAGATACAGAATGAATTTCATTATTTAATATATGCTGCATAAGAGGAGCATATATTATTTTATGCCGTTCTAATTCATCCATATTATAAAATATATGACCTATAGCAATAATTTGACAATTATTTTCGCAAAAAGAAACATATACCTCATCTAATAATAAATTTTTTAATAAAATACTTTTAACTTCATTCCCATTCATAAGCTTCAAAACCATTTAAATAAATACAATTAACGGTAGAACAAATAATTATCTTAATCATATTTTACTTAAAAATTACTTTAAGCTGTTATTTTTAAATTAATATATTTTGCAATATATATTTAATTTTAATCTTAAATAACTAATTTTTTTAAGTTCTATTTTTAGCTAATATGTAACGATAATCATTACTATCTTTCTCCTCAATGAAAATACATTAAAAAATAAAATCTAAATTTTTCTCTACTACATATATCTACAAAACTTTCTGTATCTATAATATACACAATCATACCTTTTATTATCTAAGATATTAGATACCATATTTATTATCATTAAACTAATATTAATTATATATACCTATTTAAATATGAACAATACATTAAATTTATTTTTATTTTTAAAAATAAAAATAAAAACTGACTATTTAGTCGACAAAATTTTTACATACATTTACATCATATTTTAAAAAAAAATTATTTTTATATTATTAGACTAATTATTACAATTCGATAATAATCATTATTAACCTATCTATAAAAATAAAAAATTTTAATCATACATAGAGTCCATAAAATATTAAATAATATAAAAATAATAATCGTACTTATAAACTAATTATTTCATTCATCTAGATATCATTAATTTATAACGTCTCAACTATATGTTGATAAATTTCATACCGATATATTTAATAATTAAGAATTAATATTAAACATTACTAAAAATAAATTTTTATTAAAATAACACGTGAAATTATATCAAAAATATATGGAGAACTATATCAACTACTCAAATGTAACTGATAATCTTAAAACAATCTTTATTATAATTGATAATATCATTTCAACTATTTTTTGGGATATACATATTTATAATTACTAATATTATCAAAATAATAATAATTCTCATACAATTTATAATTTTTATTAAAAATGTATCAAAAAATAAATTTTCCATCAATATTAATAATTAAATTAAAATAATACCCTTTATTACATTCATAGCAAATATTATCATATTTCTAATTTAATTATTAATAATCTATTTTATTAGATATGCATCAAAATAAAAATAACTTCATATACAATAAAGAATATATATAAATTTATTTAAAGTAATTTCATATAATACACATGCAATATATAATTTACTCATGTACTGCGATATAACAAAAATTAATCCGAACCACCATATAATAATAAAATCCTATATATATTCATCTTGTACTCATACACTTATAACATTAAACATTTTTATATTTCATATATCTAAAGATATGTGAAAAAATTATATTTAATTAACAAGTCCATAAAAATAAATTCAGTTATCTTATTAAGTATTATAATTTTTTTTCTATTTTATAAAAACCAGCGATTAATATATTTTTCTAAATTAGATTTTTATTGTTTAATGTAAAAATTATTTATCTTACATATAGCAATCATACTTTTAATAAAAATAAACTTAAAAACTGCATATATATAAATATATTACTTACACACAATATATATTACTTACATTATTTATATATAATATAACTTAATCATAAAAATATTATTACAAATTAAAATTGAAAACACTAAAATCTATCAGAAATACATAACACTTAAATAAAACATATAATGCTATGTATATCATTAATATTAGTTTCAAAATTAACAACTAAACTAAAAATTAACATTTTGAAACTAATTCCATTATATATCGCCTTAAGTTAATGAATATATTGTTGTATCTATGCGCAACATTTCATGTTGTTGTAAATAACTGTTTCAATCGTATCATTTTATAACATATATTTACTTATATATATAGTCTTCCACACCAAAACAACATTAGAATTAACAATTCTAGCAGTATTTAATTTATATCACCTCTTAATAATGTTTTTTATTACTTAAAACATAAATAAATATTAAATTATAGCCATTCAGCAATGAGATAGCACAATGTTTTATATATCTAAGTTATTAAACAAAAACAAAAAATATATTTTTTATGTAATATTATTAATATTAATAATAATCTTTTTGTCCATGATTATAAAAAAATCATTAATTATGTTTAATAGGCCACTAAATTTATTAGTCAATAAAAAAACATACACTCATCAAGGTAATGATGTAGTCATCAACATATATCATACGACAGGACAACTTAAATTTAAATTAACAGCATATTGTATTCAACATTTTTCAGACCAAAAAATCATTTGGTTTATACGTCCTGACGTAACTGCTTTTAATGAAAAAAATGCTCCAATATGGAAAATTACAGCAAATCAAGCTAGATTAAATCATGAAAAAACATTACATTTATACGGAAACGTCCATATGAATAGTTTAATAGATAACACATATTTTCAATCTATTGAAACAAACCAAGCAATAATTAATTTAATAACTCAAGATATTATTGCAAACAAAAAAGTAATTATACATGGTCATTATTTTTATTCTGTCGGGATGAAAATGCATGCTAATCTGCATACACAAACAATCAAATTAATTGATAGTACACAAACTTACTATGAAATTCAATATATGCGGTAAAAACAGAATAATACTTGTTTGTATTAACATATTTTTTATGTTTACATATTCTCATGCTGTAACGCAAAAAAAAACACAAATAATTAAAATTTGCTCTCAATGCCAATCAATTAATATGCTAACTAATACGATAATTTTTACAGATCAAGTTACTCTTAAATATAAAAACATCAATCTTTATGCAGATAAAATACTAGTCTCTCATGAAAAAGATATACATCATTTATCTGCAATAGAAGCACATGGAAAACCTGCCATTTTGAATCAAACACAAGAAGACATGAAGAACTCAATATTTGCTCAATCATTAATAATATATTACAGTACTAACGATGATACTATTACTTTTATTGGCAATGCTTATATAGAAAAATCAGGAAATTCTATAAAAAGTGATAAAATCATATACTCAATTAAAAAAAAACAAATGAAAGCTATTTCTAATCAAGGAAATAAAGTTGTTACAACTTTATTAACAAATCAATCTAAAAAATATATTTAATCTACACTGTAATAATTAATTCTGATTTAATAGAATGACAACACTTATTATAAGAAATTTGTCTAAAATCTATAAAGGACGTTATGTAGTTAATGATATAAATTTATATATTTCTTCTGGAGAAATTGTTGGACTATTAGGCCCAAATGGTTCAGGAAAAACTACGACATTTTATATGATATTAGGAATTGTTCAACATAATACCGGTCATATTTTCCTTGGTAAAAAAGATATTAGTATATTTCCGATCTACCTGAGAGCCCGATTAGGCATAGGTTATTTGCCTCAAGAAAGCTCTATTTTTCGTCGATTGACTGTATTTGACAATTTAATGGCTATATTACAAACCCAGCGCAATCTTAATACAACAAAACGCAATAAACTTATTGTAGAATTAATGAATAATTTCCATATCAGTCATCTACGAGACAATATTGGTCAAACATTATCTGGAGGAGAACGAAAACGCGTAGAAATCGCACGAGCATTAGCTGCTAATCCAAAATTTATGTTACTTGATGAACCTTTTTCTGGAGTTGATCCAATAGCAATCATAGATATACAAAAAACCATTAAACAACTTCAATCCCGCAGACTTGGGGTGTTAATAACCGATCATAATGTAAGAGAAACATTGCGTATATGTAAACGAGCATATATCCTTAATCAAGGAAAATTAATTGCTCATGGATCTCCTAATGAGATTTTGAATAATAAAAATGTACAACAAGTATATTTAGGAGATACGATTAAATTGTAACTACTCCATAAACCATGATTAATAGATATAAATTGAAGACTAATAATTTCTACAATCGCAGCAGATACCAATATTTATTTATGTTAATCTATGCTAACTAAATAAATAACTTAAATCAAAATAAACGTTAATTTATAAATATAATTCAAATTTATAAAATTACATATATTTTGTGCGTACTACCTATATAACACACAAAATCTCATAAGTAATGAGAGTAAATTTAAAAAAATTTATGATAGTAAACAGTAGTAATTATAATAGATAATAATCATAAGCATTACGTTAAATAATACTCCTTATGAACATAAGAAAAAAGTAATAATATATATATAAAAATATCATATATTTTGTTCCTAAAACACGAAACATTTACTTTACTATTTAAAACTACTTTATTTTTATGTAAAAATAATTAACTTTTCAATTACTATTCTACCCTATTTTAAAAAATTAAATCTTTAATCTCCCTATTTTTAGGGTATAAACTTAATTGAAACGTATTATTATTAATATTATAAAAAATGTTACATATATATTATTTTTTGATATGTATATATATTACAAATCATACAGCACCACATTCTTATTTGCTAAAAACAAAAATAATAACAATACCCATCACACAATCATTATTTATTAATTTTCATTTATAATCAAAGATATATAATATAAATAAAATTATATATATAATTTTATTAACAACACTAAAATAATCACAAATAAAAAATCTTTAATAATTACTAAAACTTAATATTGCTATATGCAATTAGAAACAGACAACACTACTAAACATAATTTCATATAATGATTAAAATTAATTATATAAATATTCAATCGTTATATTGTTCATGTTTAACAAAAATCATATTTTTAAACAAACACACTTAATTTGTTCTAATACAATAAATGATTAATTAAATAAATAATTCAAAAAATTTCATTTTTTATGGTATATATAAAATAGAATACCTTTATTTCTTCCAAAAAATACCGAAATTAAAAATACTATACTACCACATAACACTATAGCAGGACCTGCTGGGAAAACCATATAGAATGCTCCAAGTAATCCTATCCATGAACACAACAAAGCAATTAATACCGATAACAAGAGCATATTTATTAAACTCTTAACCCAATACCGAGCTGATAACCCAGGCAACATCATTAACCCAACAGACATTAAAGTACCAGTCACTTGAAAACTTGCTATCAAATTCAACATAACTATTGATAAAAAAATTATTTGAATAAATTTAGCCGCCTTAATACCATTTTCTCTTAGAAAATCTGGATCAAATGTTTCAATAATCAAAGCTCTATAAAGTAAAGCAACAGTAAGCAGAGTTATTGTTCCAATTACTCCAATACATTCTAAATTCAATAAATTTACAGATAAAACAGATCCAAACAATAAATCTAATAAATCTATATTAGGCCCATGTAATGACATTAATATCACTCCAAATGCTAAAGATCCAAGATAAAATCCAGAAAAACTAGCATCCTTTTGCAACAATGTTTTTTCACTAATCCAATTAGATAGTATTGCAACAACTAAACCGGAAATAAATCCTCCTATACTCATTATAACAAATGACATACCTGAAAAAAAATATCCTATAGCTACTCCTGGTAATATAGCATGAGACAATACATCTCCTACTAAACTCATACGTTTTAACATTAAGAAATTACCAATTGGCGTCATACTAATAGACAATACACAACAAGCCACTATAGCTCTACGCATATAACCACAGTTAATAAAAGGATCAAACAACATATGAATAGCCATATTTCTTACCAAAAAATTAGTATATGTATATGAATGATTTCATTTATTTTATATGAAATCATATAAAACTAAACTATCATATTTGTACAGAAGAATTCCAAATACTACAAGAATGAGTTAATGATAATATATTGGGAAAATATTCAGTTACTAATTCGTCATTATGCAACGCAGCAATCACAGTACATCCTCTTCTGCAAAGCAGATTTACAGAACGTATCATTATTTTACAAGTATTTTCATCAACACCTTGAAACGGCTCGTCAAGTAAGATTAACGATGCTTGTTGCGTTAACATTCTAGCAAACAACATGCGTTGAACCTGTCCACCTGATAAGGTTTCTATATATTGATTTAATAAATCCAATAACTTTACCTGTTCTAAGGAACGCCAAATTACAGTTTTTTGACGTCGATTTAGTCTTTTTAACAAATTTATTCTAGGCCAACAACCCATGGATACTACATCAAAGACAGTTAATGGAAAATGATAGTCTATAGTTTTACCCTGAGGTAAATAACTTACACGAGGTTTACCTCTTTTTCCAAATTTTAATGTACCAGATATCGGAGGTAATAACCCAGCTAATGTTTTTAATAAAGTAGATTTTCCTATTCCGTTAGGTCCTACAATAGCAATCATACTGCCATATCTAATACGACCGCTTACAGATGGACTAACATTACGACCATAGTATCCTGCTATTACATTACATAATGTCATCATGGGTTTATCTTGTATATTATTAGGGTAACAAGGAAGACCAAAGAATAGCGGCCCACAAACATATTAATATCACTAATGCTATGAGCATACGAACTAATCCTGAAGCAATGAACAATCTCATTCCAACAGATAACCGTTGTTTAGAATAAAATGATGACATGCAACTCTCTTAATAGGTTAAGTTATGTTATAACATAACATCTTTTAATAAAAACTTCCCCGATCTAATTCTCCCTTAATCATCCCCGCATTTCGTCTCTCCTCCCCATCTTTATAACAAATCACCCAATACTTTTAATTGCAATTTTAATTCTTATCAAAGATCAATCCCTAATTTTCTAAATAGTAGCCATTACATGCAAACAATACTAATTTTAAAAAATTAAATTATACTCATTCAGTATTATAAAATATGTTAGTTCACTTTAACGTAATACTTCTAGATTTCAAAATAAAAAATTTAAAATATATAGACGTTTTTAGATTTTTTATTGTAATAACCTTATACAAACTTTGCCGAAGGCCGGGGTCGAACCGGCATACTTATAAAAGTGATTGATTTTGAGTCAATTGCGTCTACCTATTTCGCCACTTCGGCAAACAAACAAATATTTCTCTAAAAATCATTCTCTAAAATCAATATTTAATTGTTAAACTTTATATATATTTCATAAAGCATAATCTTAACACATAAAAATTGACTTACTCATATTTATTGAATTTAGTTATTAAACTTAAAAATAATACCTTTTATATTGAAAAAATACTATTCTTTCAATATAAAAGATCAAATATTCATTATTATCACTACCCATGGGTAGTGATAATATCATATATTTTTATTTCACTCAACTATACCTATCACTTATAATTCTTGTTTTATGAAAAATGCAAATATCATATTTATCCCAATATATCTATTACTGACAAGAATATTATAATTGATTACATTAATATATTTTACTCTTGTATATTTATACATTATAATACCTAACACATAAATACTATATGAAAATTTTATTATATGAACAATTTTGATTTTAATTTACTAGTAGTTCTTAATGCGCTACTAGAAGATAATAGCGTAAATTTAGCGGCAAAAAAACTAAACGTCACCGCTCCAGCTATTAGTAAATCCCTAAATAAAATACGCGTTTTATTTAATGATCAAATTTTAGTTCGTAGTGGGACTAAATTAATTCCAACACCTAAAGCAATTTCTCTAAAAGACAACATTAAAGAATTAGTTAATCGTATTGAATCAGTATTTAGTAGTAACATAGTATTTGAACCTAAGAACACTACTATATCCTTTACTATCGCATCGAATCATGTTATTTTTTCTATTCTCAATACTATCTTATTCCATGAGATTCAAAATAATGCTCCCAATGTATTTATTAATTTAGTAAATGATTCAGATTATGATGATGATTTTTTACGCAATCACGCTATAGACTTATATATAGGAGAAATACGTTCTCTTAATCCTGAAATAACCATTAGAACTATCTATGTATCTAAGTGTTGTTTAATATGCCGAAATCACCATCCTATTTTATCCAAAAATAAACACATGGACAATTTGTTAAAATATCAATTTATTCAAACTAAAAATGAGTACTTAACTAATTCTGATGAATATAACAAATATTTTTGGTCAGAACGAAATCTAATTGGTATTACTCCTGAATACATTACCACTGTAAATGCCATCATTCATTCAGATGCATTGGCTGTAATCCCAGAATTTGTATTAACAATTGCACAAAAATTAAATATGCCAGTAACATATTTTTATACTGATTTTAATTTAGGGAAAAGAAATATCATCCAAGCATGGCATTCTAAACATAATCATTCCCCTGCTCATAAATGGGTACGAGAATTTACCAAAGACATGTTTTTAACCAAAATAAAGTAAATATGAAAACTTTTTAAAGATTTCTAATGTAATAAATTTATGAATATATCCACATGATAATTATGCTGATTATCAAAAATATTACACTAGGAGATATTGATCCAACTATTGGAGAAACATTATACATTATCCCTAATATTCCAAATATTTGATTTAAAATATAGAACAAAAACCCTACTACACTTCCTATGAATAATCTGAATCCTATCTTTTTTTTATGTAATGGACCAAAAGTACATGCTAATGCCATTATGGTCATCACTGATCCAGATATAGGAGACAATATCTTGTTCCAAAATATCATCTGATAATACTTAGAACTTTGGCCAATTTTATTAAAATATTTAGCACAATGATATAATTTAGAAATAGATAAAATATTCGGATGAGTAATCATCATCGATAATTTATATGGAGTTAATGCAGCATGCCATTCAGAATGTGGTATTTTTTTATTAATAATACACATTTCACTAGAAATATCTAATTCATTCACATCAATTAAATGCCATACTTTATTTATAAACACTGCTCGATTAACATAAAATATCTTTTTTAATTTTTTTTCGTCAAAATTATACAATTTTACTCCCAATAACTCGCTACATGAAACTACACGCTCAACATAAACGAAATCGTTGTTATCTATAAACCATAAATTTTTAAACTTTGCAGACAATAAATAAGTGTCATATTGTGATTTATCGCGATATGTATATATTATTTTTTCACTATTAGGCACTATCCATTCATTAGAAATAATACTACATAGTAGCACGGGAACAGAAGCTTTTATAACTGATAAAACAATTTGTAATTTACTAAATCCAGAAACTTGCATCGCTATAAATTCGTTGTGTACTTCAAGTACGCTTAAACCTAAAAGGCCACCTAATAAAGTAGCTATAGGAAAAAATAACTCAAAATCTTTTGGTAAACTTAAAATAATATAAATAATAATTTCAAAAATAGAATAATTTCCTTCTTCTATTTTACGTAGTTCATCAACTAATCTAATTATACTGGATAAAGATATTAACACTAAAAAAACCACTATTGTGCTCGATATAATTACTTTCCTAATATAATGGTTTAAAATATTATACATATGAATTATATTGTTACTTAATTACGATAAAGCGCTACTAAAACTAATTTTTTCATACAAGAAGTATCCCATGCATTAAGTAATAAAGCTATTAATAAATAAATGCTATTTATAACCCACATCCATACCATAGGATTTGTTTTCTCTAAAATAATATGAGAACGCAGTAAAGTATGCAAAACAAAAAAAATAGTATATAAAAAAATCGTTAATAAAAAATTTGATAAATAATTATATGAAATAGTGATAGTTAATAACGTTGTGATCATTGGCATAATAAAAATAGACATTAATAAAGTTAAACGCCAGTGAAGCTCCACACGTGCTTCTGGAGCGACAGAATACCATAATTGGTATATAGACATATGATCAATGGATTTATTTTTTTTTAACAATGTTTTGACCGTATTATTAATCGACATTTTATACTTAGAAAAATTAGTTATAAATATATGTTCACACAATTCACATTTATTATAGATTTCATAATACGTACCTTTCTCTAAAATGATTAATCGAGAACCATCAGGATTTTGATCAATATTGCCATGTTCTGACGTCATAATTGTATACATACCATTATTTTTATTTTGATTTGTTTTTACTAAAAAAACATGTTTTAATTTTTTTCCCTGAATACTATCTGCAAATAAAATTAAAGATTTAGTAGATAATGGTTGAAATTTCTTTTCCGATAAAACAATTAAATTAATGTTTTCTTTGATTTCATGCAATAATTTACTTTGATAACTCGAGCAATAAGGAGATAACCATCCTATATTGATCATAGCAAACGTTGCAACGATTCCACTAAATAAGAATATACTCCTTATAATAAGGTATTTATCTACAGCACAAGAATACATAGCTATAATTTCATTATGAATATGTAAGCGATAAAAAGTCACTAATACGCTTAAAAACACACTAAAAGGAATAAGTAATTTTCCTGCTTCTGGTATATTTAAACCAAGACAGAGAAAAAATAAATACATTGAAATATTACCATCTATTACCAGCCCTAACATTCTAATCAATTTTTGACAAAAACAAACTAAAAATAATAATGTTAAAATAATCAATTGATTTCTAAATATTTCTTTCAATATATACTTTGTAAATATCATTGTTTTGCCTAAAAACTTATTTTTACATCAAAAATCAATAATCGTAACAATAATAAAATTATAGTATTAAAATGCATATTTAATTTATTTATAACGCAAATAAAACTTATTAATGATAGAATGTAAACCAAGATCGTATAAATAATGTACTTCATTGTTACATATGATTATATAATTACGAATATTGTGATTAATTTATTTCAACATGTTATTCAGCATATTTATAATGGGAAAATTTATGATAAAATTTAGGGTCACTGATAGTCATCTAGAATCATATCCTGATGGTTGCATGATTACTGGTATATTCGAAGAATCACATTTATTTCCTTCAACAAAAAAAATCGATAACATAAGCGGAGGATACATTAGTTCATTGTTGCATCGTGGAGCATTTCAGGGAAAAATGGAGCAAACACTCTTATTGTATGATATTCCTCAGTTGTATAATAGACAAATTTTATTAATTGGTTGTGGTAAAAAATATAATTTTGATGAATATTGTTACAGGAAATTAATTCGTAAAATAATACTCTTATGTAAAGAAATCCCCATAGTTAAAATACTGTTTTTTTTAAGTGAATTAAAGATCAAAGGATATGACAATTATTGGAAAATAAGACAAACAATAGAAATTGTTGAAGAAGAATTGTATGTATTTAATAAATTTAAAAACAATAAAAATAAATCTAACCAATCACTGCAAGAAATAATTTTACATATACCTAACACAAATGAACTTACATACTGTAAACAATCTATTAAAGATGGATTGTCGATCGTTCATGGCATAAAAATAGCTAAAGATTTAGGAAATATGCCCCCTAATTTTTGTACTCCTGATTATCTTATTGATCAAGTGAATAAACTATCCAGTCGTAATAATATCACAATAAATATAATTGATGCGTTAGAAATGAAAAAATTAGGCATGAATGCTTATTTGGCAGTAGGGCTTGGATCCAGTTATACTCCTAAAATGCCTATAATTAAATATGAAGGGCATCCTAAAGGATCTAATGTTCCTCCTATTATATTTATAGGAAAAGGATTAACTTTTGATTCTGGCGGTATTTCTATTAAAGCATCAAACAAAATGGATGAAATGAAATATGATATGTGTGGAGCTGCTGCGGTATATGCAGTTATGTATATAGCTACAGAACTTAATTTACCATTAAATATTATCGGGATACTTGCTATTAGTGAAAACATGGTAAGTCATACTTCCTTTCGTCCAGGTGATATTTTAACTACTTTATCGGGACAAACAGTAGAAGTACTAAATACTGATGCTGAAGGTCGTTTAGTATTATGTGATGCATTGACATACGCAGAGCGATATAAACCCGATGTTGTAATCGATATAGCCACATTAACTGGAGCTTGTGTCGTTGCATTAGGGCATCATTTTAGTGGTTTAATGTCTAATAATGAAGATTTAGCCAATGATTTAATTATAGCTTCAAAACAATCTAAAGATTACGTTTGGAGATTACCACTAAATGATATATTCCAAAAACAATTAAAATCTACATGCGCAGATATGACAAATGTTGGAGGTAAATCTGGTGGGGCAATTACAGCTGGTTGTTTTCTTCAAAAATTTGCACATAAATATCATTGGGCACATTTAGATATTGCTGGAACAGCGTGGAGATCTAATTATTGCGACAAAAGCGCTACGGGACGTCCCGTAGCGCTTTTGTCGCAATATTTGATTAATAGATCATTCTCACATAAAAATAAACAAACACTATTCTAATCACAAAAATTAACAATATATGAAGCATGGCACTTTTTATTTGATACCTCAAGAATTTAAGCAACAAACTAAATTCAGTTATATAGAAAAACTTATTTGTAATTTGATAAGTATACAATGGAGATCTGGTAAAAAAATCTTAGTAGCTTGCGAAAACGAACATCAAGCTATAAAAATAGATGAAATATTATGGACATTTGATCAAAACACATTTTTACCCCATAATTTATTTGGAAAAACCGTTCATGCCGCTCCAGTAATTATATACTGGAGTCAATGTTGTTATGACAATAATCCAAGAGATCTATTAATTAATCTTATGAAACAAAATATGGATTTCTTTTTTAATTTTAATGAAATAATAGATTTTGTACCAGCAACTGACATTTTAAAAAAATGGGCAAGACATAGATACCAATCTTATAAAAAAAATGGATTTAAACTAAATGTTATTAATACCCCAATTTCATGAGTAAACATATCGTGGAAAAAATATATAATCCTAAAAATATAGAAGAACCAATTTATAAATTCTGGGAACAAGGAGGTTACTTTAATCCTCATGGAGATACATCTCATAAGAGTTATTGTATTATGATGCCTCCTCCTAATATTACAGGACAATTACATCTCGGTCACGCATTTCAACAAACCATTATGGACGTTTTAGTGCGTTATCAAAGAATGAATGGAAAGAATACTTTATGGCAAACAGGCACAGATCATGCCGGTATTGCTACACAAATTCTAGTAGAAAACAAAATTTATAATGATACAGGTAAAATTAGACATAACTACACACGCGATGATTTAATAAAAAAAATTTGGACATGGAAGCAACAATCTGAAAAATTTATTACTTACCAAATGAGACGATTAGGAAATTCAGTCAATTGGAAACGAAAATGTTTCACTATGGATACAGAAATGTCTTATGCAGTAAAGGAAGCTTTTATTCGTTTATATCAAGATAATTTAATTTATAAAGGAAAAAGATTAGTAAATTGGGACCCTACATTACAAAGTGCAATTTCTGATTTAGAAGTTGTCAATAAACCAATGAAAGGATCCATGTGGTACCTATACTATAAATTAAATAACTCTACTATTGTTACAGATCATTCTACCATTGACCCAAGCTATTTAATTGTTGCAACGACACGTCCAGAAACTATATTAGGAGATGTCGCTGTCGCAATACATCCAGAAGATTCTCGTTATAAAAATTTGATTGGAAAATACGTAATCACACCAATAACTAACAAATGTATTCCTATCATTTTTGATGAACATGTAGATATGTTTAAAGGAACTGGTTGCGTTAAAATAACCCCTGCTCATGATTTCAACGATTATATAATAGGGAAGCGACATAAATTGCCCATGATAAACATTTTTTCACTTAATGGGAAAATTCTTAAACACCCAGAAGTATTTGATAGTTATGGAAAACCTAACGATCAATTATACTATAATATTCCTCAAATGTTTCATAATCTTGACAGTTATCATGCACGAAAAAAAATGATTTCTGAATGCACCAAATTCAATTTATTACATGATATAAAACCTCATAATTCAATAATTCCATGTAGCGATCGTACTGGGACTATAATTGAACCCATGTTAACTAATCAATGGTATATACGCGCTAAAATTTTAGCCCAACAAGCGGTAAATGCGGTACAAGTAGGTATGATTGATTTTGTACCAAAGCAATATAAAAATATGTATTTTGGTTGGATGAATAATATACAAGATTGGTGTATTTCTCGGCAAATATGGTGGGGGCATGAAATTCCTGCTTGGTATGATGATACTAATAATAAAATATATGTAGGACATTGCGAAAAAGATATCAGAATAAAAAATCAGTTAGATAATGATATAATATTACGCAAAGATAACGATGTATTAGATACATGGTTTTCTTCAAGTTTGTGGACATTTTCTAGTTTAGGTTGGCCTAAAGATACTAATTTATTAAATATTTTTCATCCTACTAGCATTGTAATAAGTGGATTTGATATCATATTTTTTTGGATTGCACGAATGATTATGTTAACCATGCATTTCATAAAAGATAATAATGGAATACCTCAAATTCCATTCAAAACCGCATACATTACTGGTCTTATGCGTGACGAGTCTGGTCACAAAATGTCAAAATCCAAAGGTAACATCATTGATCCAATAGATTTAATAGATGGAATTTCTATAGAGAGTTTATTAGAAAAACGTACAAAAGACATGCTGCAGCCACAATTGGCTGATAAAATTATAAAATGTACTAAAAAACAATTTCCTCATGGAATTAAATCTCATGGAACCGATGCTTTAAGATTTACTTTAGTAGCACTAGCATCATCTGGACGAGATATACACTGGGATATGAAACGGCTAACAGGTTATCATAATTTTTGTAATAAATTGTGGCAAGCTAGTCGCTTTGTATTAATGCATACTAAAAATCAAGATTGTTGCATATCTTCTTCTACAGAAAAATTATTTTCATTAGCAGATCGTTGGATCGTTACAAAATTTCATCAAACAGTTAAGAATTTCCATAAAAATTTAAAAATTTATCGTTTCGATAAAATAGCAAATATTTTGCATAAGTTTATTTGGCATCAATTCTGTGATTGGTATATAGAATTAACTAAATCAACACTTTGTCACGGAAATACACTGGAAATACGAGGAACACGTTATACATTAATTACATTACTAGAATCATTACTACGCTTAGCACATCCAATTATTCCTTTTATTACAGAAAAAATTTGGCAAGAAGTTAAAACAATTACTGGAAACGACGGTGAAACTATTATGTTACAACCATTTCCAAAATATAATGTATCCATGATTGACACTGAATCTATCCTAGATTTTGAATGGATCAAACATGCTGTCACAGCAATACGTAATGTTCGCACAAATATGAATATTACATATAATATCCCATTACAAGTAGTATTTAGGTGTACTTCACCAGATGTTAAAAAACGCATTTTAAATAATTCTAATATTCTATGCAATATTGCTTACTTAAAAAGTATCGATTTCATTCCAAAACATGAAGTATATCCAAAATCTATTGCTGTATCTTTAGGTTCAACAGAATTATTAATACGTACCCCAGAAAAATTTAATAAAAATATTAAAATTAATCAAATAAATAAAGAATTAGAATCAATAAAACATAAAATTGAAATAACGCAAGAATTACTAAATAACAATAATTTCATAAATCATGCACCAACGTCTATCATAAAAAATAAACAAGAATTATTAAATTATTATGTACAAATTAAACATAAATTACTTGAGCAACATGCTATAATAACAAAACTATAATTATCCTATACAACAACGTATATATCGAAAGTAATTTAAAAAATTTAATGATAAATTTATTTTTCACTATTTTGATTAATTATAAATAACTTTCATATTTTCATTGAAACTAATTTAAAAATCTTTAAAAAATTTTTTTACTAAAATAAAAAGTTTATTTTTCAGATTGCATATTATTTTCTACTTACGTGTAAACAATTCCTTTATATAGATCAGTATTCTAGGTAAATATCACATGAATCAATTATATCAACGATCTTTTTTGCGATTAATAAACTTTACTGAAAATGAAGTTAAATTTTTACTGCAATTATCAAGTCATTTAAAACATCAAAAAAATACACAAACTGAAATCCAAAAATTAAATAGAAAGAACATTGTACTCATTTTTGAAAACCATTCAACTAGAACAAGATGTGCTTTTGAAGTAGCAGCATTTGATCAGGGTGCACGCGTAACTTGCTTAACTCCAAATATTAGCCAAATTGGACATAAAGAATCCATTAAAGATACTGCTAAAATTTTGGGAAGAATGTATCATGGAATTCTATATCGTGGTTATAGCCAAGATATAGTTACTATGCTTGCACAATATTCTGGAGTACCGGTATGGAATGGTTTAACTATGAAATTTCACCCGACACAATTACTTGCTGATCTTATGACCATGCAAGAACAATTACCGCATAAAACGTTTCGTCAAATGACGCTAGCTTATGTAGGAGATGCAAAAAACAATATCGGTAATTCCTTATTAGAAGCTGCAGCAATAATGGGATTTAATTTAAGATTAGTATCGCCTAAAATATTTTGGCCCACACAAGAATTATTTCAAAATTGCCAAGATCTTGCGCAACGTAACAATGGTAATATTACACTTACTGAAGATATTTCTAATGGGGTAAAAGATGTAGACTTTTTATATACCGATGTATGGGTATCTATGGGAGAAAATGAAAAAATGTGGGAAAACCGTATTTCTTTACTATCTCCATATCAAGTAAACCATCGTATGATTCAAAATACCAACAATCCAAATATAAAATTTTTACACTGCTTACCGGCGTTACATGATACCGAAACCACTGTTGGTAAAAAAATAGCAAAAAAATATAATTTAAACAATGGGATAGAAGTAACAAATGATATATTTGAATCTTCATATAGTATAGTATTTGATCAAGCTGAAAATCGTTTACATGCTGTCAAAGCTCTTATTTTAGCAACATTACTTCCTGATACTTGTTGTTTTGATCCAATCCATTTTAATAATTCATAATATAAATAAAAATTTTATACTATGGTATAGTATGGGTATTAAAATTTAATGTTTTACTTTTCAAAGGCTACTATTATATATAGGATAGATTATATGCAAAAACACATTATGACGATTAATACCAAAAATGCTCCTGCTCCTCTTGGTCCCTATGCCCAGGCTGTAAAGATAGAAAACAACAACATAGTAGTGTTTGTGTCTGGCCAAATTCCTATATGTCCAGACACAAACACTATGTCTGATAACATTTACGATCAAACCCATCAAGCTTTGCTAAATATTAAAAATATTATTGAAACCACCGGACTAAAAATAAATAATATTGTTAAAACCACATTATTTATCATTGATTTCAATGACTTATCTAAAATAAATACTAGTTATGAAAATTTTTTCAACACATATTCTGCTTATGAAAAGACAACTTTACCAGCACGCTCCTGTGTAGGAATTTTTAAGTTACCAAAAAATGCCAAAATAGAAATAGAAGCCATTGCAATGCATAATTTTTTATAAATTAGCAGAATAGTATATTTTATAAAAAATAAAATACAAGATACAAAAATAAATGAAACTGAAAATTTTACATAAACTTTTCTTTTAACTAAAAAGATCCCTATATCTTTTATAGATTCACTTTATTATTTATAGTAAATATCTAAAAAAATATTACTACCCTATATATGATAAATTTTTTAAAATAAGCTCCATCTTTACAGAGATGTTTTCTATAAAGAAAACGTAACAAATAATATAACGAACAAGAAATATAGAGATATATTATTTATTACGTAACATCTCTGATTCATACAGACGCGCCTGCTCTGTATCATACTGATTTTCCCATTTTGCAATTACCAACACTGCTAAGGCGTTACCTATCACATTCAGTGCTGTACGACCCATGTCTAATACTCGATCCACTCCTGCTATAAATGCTAATCCTTCTAACGGAATACCTACGCTACCTAATGTAGCTAACAATACTACAAAAGAAACCCCAGGAACACCAGCAATACCTTTAGAAGTTATCATTAAAGTCAACACTAAAATAATTTCTTGACTTAAAGATAATTCAATACCATAAAGCTGTGCAATAAAAATAGCAGCAATACTTTGATATAAAGTCGATCCATCCAAATTAAAAGAATAACCAGTAGGTATTACAAATCCAGTAATAGTTGATGGAGCTCCATAAGCCTCCATTTTTTCTATAATACGTGGTAATACAGTTTCTGAACTAGCAGTAGAAAAAGATAAGATAAGCTCTTCTTTTAAAATACAAATTAATTTCCAAATTCTGAGATTACATATACGCGCCACTACACCCAATACTACCAGTGCAAAAAAAACAATAGCACCATAAACCAACAACACAAGTTTCGTAAGAGGCAATAAAGAACTAAAACCAAAAGTTGCAACTGTAACTGAAATTAAAGCAAAAACTCCAATAGGAGCATAACGCATAACTATATGAGTTACTTCAAACATAGTATCCGCTATAGAATTAAAAATGTCCAATAATGGGTTTTTAGTTTTATCTGGCAACGTGGCTAATCCAAGCCCAAAAATAACCGAGAAAAAAATAACTGGCAACATATCTCCTCTAGCCATGGAATAAACAATGTTCGAAGGAATTAACGACAACATAGTATTTACTAAATTTGACTGTATCTCAGATGTAGTTTGCTCATACATAGAAATATCTGTTTTAGACAACACAGACATATCAATTCCATAACCAGGATGAAGCAAATTAGCCAAAGCCACACCAAGTACTATAGCAATTGTTGTAATAACTTCAAAATAAATAATAGTCTTCAACCCAATACTTCCCAGTTTTCTAGCATCGCCAATACCAGCTATCCCAACTACTAATGTAGCCATTACAATGGGAACTACAATCATTTTTATCATACGAATAAAAATTTCTCCAGCTGGAGAAAGGAATGTAGCGATCATCCAATCTTTTAATTCTATTTGATTATGTAATACTATTCCTAAAATAATACCCAAGTTTAAAGCAAAAAAAATTTTCCAAGCAAGGGTAATTTTAAATTTTTTTATCATCATAGTTACCCCTTAATTAAATGAGTTATTCTTGTTATTCATCCAATTAATTCAGAAATAATTGCACTAAATTAATCTAGATAGTAATTTTTTAAAAAATACTTTCCAAAACCATAAATATACACTAAAACTTTTTCTCAATAAAACTCATAAATTACTTTGCATAATAAAATTGCTTCATCTCTTTATTCAAAATAACACACATGCATAAACTATCTATGCGAATAGATTCCCATGAAAAAATAAAACTCAACGCAACATATTTTTATGTGCATTGAGCAATCATATAAACTTGACATCTAAAATTGTGTATTAAAACTTTATAATTTCATAAAACATAAGAAATAATAAACGATTATAAATCACCTTATAGAGGATAATATTATCTATTGCTTAAGTCAACAGCTACATAATTAAATCTTATTAAGATCAGGCTTATTTGCATTAAAAACTACACCGTACACTAGCACAATAGTATATTTTCATATTTATGATATAAAAATTCATAATATATAAGTATAAACTAAACACATAACACCTCTTTTGAAATAGGTATTGGTATTACAAACCAAAATTATTATAAATTCTTATACTTTCTAGATACTTTAACAATTTTTCAATATCAATTATATGTAGTTTTTATGCAAAACTTATACGTTAAACTCTATAAAAATAGATTGATATTTAAAATCTATAAAAATTTATAATAACACAATATTATTCATGTTCCGCTAATAAAGCTTCTAAGAAATCTAAATCACGTAATAATTTCGTTAATGTTTCGTTGCTAATTTTTTGTTGTGCACGTAAATGATAATATTCCCCTCGTTCAGCGCGTAATGCATTTAGTCTCATTCGCCTTTCTAAGTCTTCAGTTAACATAACATGTGCATCATTGTTTCCATCTATACGACGACGTAAATTACCTATAACACGCGCGCTTACCTCATTAATCATTTGGCTATCAATATTTTCTTCTTGACTATGTATTAACCGCTCTTCCAATTTATATAAACTTTCGATAGCCACTTCTGCTGCTATCGCCCGTGCCATACGCTCTTCTTTTCGTTGTAATAATTTATCAGATACTACAATTCCCCGTAATAACCACGGCAAGACAATTACACCACATAACAAAGAAAACAAAATAACGCCAGTAGCAATAAAAACCAATTGATAACGAAGTGGAAAAATTGCGCCATCTTTTAAGAACAGTGGTATTGAAAGTACTCCTGCCAACGTAATAGCACCGCGTACTCCGGCAAAAGAAGCAATTAAAATTTCTCGTATGCTATATTCACTAAATACCATTGGGTGCTTAATCATACAATATAAACTTATATGTTTCATTAGCCATAGCCACCCAAATCTAACTATCATTAATGCAGCATAAATAAAAATTACGTAGACAAATAACATCCATGTTTTAATAGTCGGATCCATTGCTGCTTGTGAAATAGAAGTTGATAAAATATCTGGCAATTGCAATCCAAGCATAATGAACACCATACCATTAAATACAAACTCTAACATTGTCCAAACACTATTTCCTCGTAAACGCATAGCTAACGGTGCATTTCGAATAATTCCAGATTGACCAATAGTCATTCCCGAAGCAACTGACGATAATATTCCAGATACTCCAATATGCTCAGCAACCAAATATACAGCAAAAGGTAACAATAAAAGAAATATTGTTTGAGTAGCAGGATCGCCACCGCTCCAACGAGTGATAAATCTTAATGATTTGCTGTATCCCCAAGTAATAATTATACCTGCTAACAAACCACCCATAGATACTTTGATGAATTCTATAGAAGCTCCGCTTACACTAAAAACCATAGTGCCCATAGCTACCGAAATAGCAAATTTAAGGGAAACTAAACCTGATGCATCATTCATTAAAGCTTCTCCTTGAAGAATATCCATAAGTTTTTTGGGAATACGTCCTTCTCCTACAATACCTGAAAGTGCCACTGCATCAGTTGGAGATAAAACTGCCGCCAATGCCAATGCTGCTACCAGGGGCATCTCTGGTATCATCCAATGAATTAAATATCCGATACCAACTACAGTAATAATAACCAATATTAATGCCAACAGAACAATTTCTCCCCCATGCCGTAAAAATTCACGCATGGGAGTTTTCCAACCGTCTGAAAATAATAATGGAGGAATAAAAAGTAATAAAAACAACTCAGGATTAAAATCTACATGTAATCCAAATTTTGGCCAAGCCAATAAAGCTCCTAATACAATTTGCATTAATGGCAATGGTATTTGAAATGGCAAAATCCGTGTTATCACCCCTGAAATGGAGACAGCTAAAGTAAGAATAAGAATCGTAAAAAAAATCTCCATGTTTTAAATCTCAACTGTATCCAAAAAATAAATATTACACCTACAAATATTAGATTATCTTTTTAGACTTATTTCATGTTCTGCCTGGACATAGTAAACTTATAATTTACAAAACAAGTAATGATTATATAATTAATTTTTTAATTATACGCTATTTATTAACAACGACGTATTTTGTGCATTTACTCTAATAAATATATATTTTCATGCTTTATTGTTTGAATATGCATTGCTTTAATACCCTTTATGATATTGAATAACGCTTAACGTAAACTAAATTAATTAACCGAAAATTAATAATATATAATATTAATTTTTACAATTTAAATGATATTACAAAGATGTGAATTATGATTAGTATGCTAAAATAAACACAACATGATTTATATGTATATATTGTGTTTATAAATTTATAGATATAATTCAATGACAATTAAAAAAATTAACTATATATGTACCATAGCTCATACATAAAACGATGATAAAAAATAAATCTTAATTTATATTTAAATTTTTCTAAAAAGGAATATCTGCGTCATCGAAGTTAACATTAGTAGATACCTCATCGTTAGATGATGGCATCACGGCACTACCGTTATCTATTAAATCCTGATTTTCCAACGATGCGCTGCTGCTCTCTGCTACATGGCGATTACCCAACATTTGCATTCTTCCTCCAATATTAACAATAATTTCAGTAATATATCGATCTTGTCCATTTTGATTTTGCCATTTTCTAGTTTTTAATGATCCTTCGACATATACCTGAGAGCCTTTATGAAGATATTCTGACGCAATTTCTGCTAACTTTCCAAATAACACCACACGATGCCACTCAGTTTTTTCTTTAAATTCATTGGTTTGTTTATCTTTCCACGATTCAGTAGTAGCCACAGAAATATTAGTCACTATATTCCCATTTGACATATAACGAGTTTCTGGATCTTGACCAAGATAACCAATCAAAATAACTTTATTAATCCCTCTATTAGCCACAATTCCCCCAAAAATCACCATATGATAGAATCATATGGTGATTTTAACATTATTTAAATACTCAAATATCTTATCAAGTAGTTAAATTGTATAATATATGATGATATAATCAATTAATATAGCTACTCAACTATAAAAATTAATATTATTAACTAATATTTTCATAAAATACTCATGCGCCCAATATACTATTCTAATATTATATTAGTTTTATTTATATAAAAGAAACAATATTTTGAAAAAATTATTTTTAAATTTATTTAATAAACAATTAAAATCTACATGTACACTTATACATAGAATAATAAATTCTGAAACAATAATTTATTTAATTTTATTATTCTGCTGAAATATAAAGAGCACTTTTAAAAATAACACATATAAATCATACCTAGTCTTTAATAGAAATAAACACGAAAATAGTATTCTACACACATAATTATTATTAAGATAATATCTATAATACAACTGTAATAATTAATAGTATATCAATAACAAGCAGGACCGATATAATTATCAAATCGAGACCATTGTCCATTAAAAATTAGCCGTATGGTACCAATAGGCCCGTTACGTTGTTTCCCCAGAATAATTTCAGCAATACCTTTCATATCACTATTTTCATGATATACTTCATCACGATAGATAAATAAAATAAGATCAGCATCCTGTTCAATCGCTCCAGATTCACGCAGATCCGAATTGATAGGATGTTTATCAATACGTTGTTCTAAACCTCTATTTAATTGAGATATTGCTATTACTGGTACTTTTAATTCTTTAGCCAAAGCTTTTAACGATCGAGAAATTTCAGAAATTTCTAATGTTCGATTATTAGATAAAGACGGAACTCTCATTAATTGTAAATAGTCAATCATAATTAAACTTAAACCATCATGTTCGCGACATAATCTACGAGCACGCCCACGCACCTCAGTAGGTGTTAGATATGAAGAATCATCAATATATATATTACGTTTCTCCAAAAGCAGCTTCATAGCACTAATAACTCTTTCTCGATCTTCATGATTAAGTCGTCCCGTACGAATACGTACTTGATCAACTCGAGATAATGAAGCTAACATACGTATCATAATTTGATCACCAGGCATTTCTAAACTAAAAATCAATACTGGCTTTGTTTCAGTCATTGCTGCATGTTCGCATAAATTCATAGCAAAAGCTGTCTTTCCCATAGAAGGGCGAGCGGCTATAATAATAAGATCAGATTTTTGTAGACCATCAGTTTTTTTATCAAGATCTTTATACCCACTAGATATACCTGTGACACCATATTTTGGCTTATTACATACCTGCTCAATATGAGCAACTGTTTTTTCTAAAATATGGTCTATTCCTTTAGGATTAAGATTATGATTACTTTTACTGCGCGAAATTTGGAAAACAAGAGACTCAGCTAAATCTAATAGTTCATCACTACTTCTTCCTCGAGGATTATATCCAGCATCAGCAATTTTATTTGCTATGTCAATCATTGCTCGTATTACTGAACGCTCACGTACTATATCAGCATATGCAGCTACATTAGAAGTGCTAGGAACATTTTTTGATAATTCCGCTAAATATGCAAACCCTCCTACTGATTCCAATCTTCCTTGAATTTCTAAAGATTCTGCTAACGTTATTAAATCAATAGGTTTATTTGTTTCTAACAAACGTTTCATTTCGTTAAAAATAATTCGATGAGCATAATTAAAAAAATCATCAGAATCTACTTGTATTGATATATATTCCCATTGAGTATTGTCTAACATCAAACCACCTAATACTGATTGTTCAGCTTCTAACGAATACGGTGGTATTTTTATATTATTTACTTGTTGATCATGAGCAATATGCATCGTGTTAATATTTCTTCCCGTATAAACTTGCTATCTTTCCCAAGAATAAATATTCTAAATACTTAAACACCAAAAATCATACTTTTACCAAAATATTATTTAAAATGACTACAGTAATTATATTAATTGAAATCATGATAACATCATGTATGAAGATATTATAATATATACATCAGTTGTTTAAACTATTGTAAATAAAATTACGAAAAACACGCTTTTATATTAATTCATTTTTTAGCATTTCCACTAACATAATTATCGAATACTGTTTACCATTAGTAATTAATTACTAATGGTAAACACATATAACATTTTGTTATACATAATGAAATTTACATTATTTATGTATGATTATTCTTCAATTATTTTCAATACTCATTTATTAAATGTTATAACATAATTACTATATAAGAGTTTAATTAATTATATAAACCTTAATTTAATATGCTATATAATTACTGTAAAACACCATTTTATTTTGAAAATATATCTTGATTTGTACCTCCTGTAATAATAGCGACATGCGTCCTATAATTAATAACCAAGGAATAATATGAATACTAATGTCCAAAAAATCTTAACTCAAATTAAAAAATTATGCGAACAACGATGTGTACGTTTAACACCGCAACGATTAGCAGTATTACGATTAATATCTCAATACAACGGAGCTATCAGTGCTTATAATTTACTACATTTGCTGCGACAATCTGCGCTTCCTCATGCAAAACCCTCTACTATTTATCGAGCTTTAAATTTTTTGTTAGAACAAGGATTTATTCATCGTATTGAATCTACTAACAGTTTTATGCTATGTCATTATTTTTTTGAACTATCGCACAATTTTGCTTTTTTTATTTGTAATAGCTGCAAACAAGTTACTGAACAAACAACAAAAGGTATTGAAGAAATTTTGCAAAACATGGCTAAAATTACAGGATTTACTATGTTTAACAACATTATTGAAGCACACGGACTATGTACAAAATGTATTAATATTCAATTGCATTCATATCTGAGATCCTAATTGTTGCATATAATTAATATAAAAAATATTACATAAATGTATACGAATGTAAATAACAACAAACATTGATCTTTAATTAACTTTTATAATTCAATCACAGATATGATTGAATTATAAAAGTTAATTAAAGATCAAAATAATATGATAAAAAATTTATTTTTTACAGCATATATTATCAAGAGTAATAACGTAATACTTCTTTAAATTAGTACAAATTTAAAGCAATCCCCATAAATATTAATGCGCCTATATAATTATTACTTAAAAAAGCTTTAAAATATTGCGTTCGTTTTCTTTCATTAATTAAAATTTGTTGCCATATAAATATGATAGTGACTCCAAATAGCGAAAAAAAATAAAATACTACAGTAAATCGTTCCTTCCATCCGATGATTCCCAATATAAATATAATAATAAACTGAAATATTCCTATGACAAATTTATCCATGTTCCCAAATAATACAGCAGACGATTTTACACCAATATATTTATCATCTTCTCTATCTATCATAGCATATTGCGTATCATATACTATTGTCCATATGATATTCATCATAAATAGTAACCACGCAGTAGTACTTACAGGATAATTAATTGCAGTAAAAGCCATTAGAATAGGCCAACTAAATAATATTCCTAACATTAGCTGGGGAAAATAAGTATATCTCTTAAGATAAGGATATATTCCAGATAATATAAGCGCTACTAAAGATAAAATTATAGTAACAAAATTAAATATTAAAACCAATGCTAATGCAATAATAAGCAATATTAATAAAACCGTTGATGCTTCTTTTTTTGTGATCGCACCAGACGATAAAGGGCGCATTTTAGTACGACGAACACGACTGTCGATATCACAATCGACATAATCATTGATTATACAACCTGCAGAACGCATACATAATACACCAGTAACAAATACTATCAAAATAACATGGTCGGGGATACCTCTATTAGATAACCATAACCCCCATAAAGTAGGCCAAAGCAATAGAAAAAATCCAATAGGTTGATTAATACGCATCAACTGTGCTAAATTGTAGCACTTTTTAATAAAAAACAGCCTATTTGACATAAAATTAGTAAACAATATAATTATTATCTGTATCTATAACACTATCAAGAACTGATATCTTTATAATAGTGTGCGTAAATGATATTAAAGGCATTCATTTCGCTTATATTTAATGAGTAATTACATACTACTATATGTATTCATTGCAATGTATTACGCCAATAAATATCATGTCGCATGCAATAGGAAACTGATATGAAACTTTTTTATAAAAAAATGATCATACAACAACACAATATATCATATGTATATGTGATCACTATAAAAAATATAATTTTTTTTTCTACATAGATTCTCATAGATAATACGAATTTTATCATTTTAATAATGGCGTATTTTCTTATGTCACATTTTCTCTTCAACTTAGAAATACATATCAGAATTATGTTGATCCTTGCATTAATTCTTGTATTTATTTATGAAGCTATTAATGGTTTCCATGATACTGCTAACTCTGTAGTTACCGTAATTTATACTTGTGCATTACGTTCTCATAGCGCAGTATTGATGTCAGGAATATTTAACTTTTTAGGAGTAATATTAAGCGGCTTAAGTGTTGCATATACAATTATTCATTTACTTCCTACATATTTCTTTACAAATACTAATCCTAATCATATTCTAGCTATGATTTTTTCCATGCTATTTGCAGCGATACTATGGAATCTCGGAACGTGGTACCTCAGATTACCTACTTCCAGTTCTCACACTCTAATCGGTACATTAATCGGAATTGGGTTAGTTCATGCGATAATTACAAATTGCCCAATGATGCAAGGATTAAATATCCCGCAACTAATTAATATTTTTTTATCATTAATAATATCACCAATAATAGGTGTAACATTAGCTAGAATAATGATGTTAATACTGTGTCGATATTGGAATAACGGTAAAAAACATAAAGATATTCATATTACTCCAACTCAACAAACAGAAGAATATGGAAGATCTCAGCCATCGTTATGGACTCGTGTTGTACTCATTTTATCTGCAGCTGGAGTCAGTTTTTCTCACGGAGCAAATGATGGACAAAAGGGAATTGGTTTGATTATGTTACTACTGATAGGAGTGGCTCCGGCAAGCTTTATGCTTAATATGAATGCTAGCAGCCATGATATCTCTCGTACTAGAAATGCAGTCAATAATTTTTATGAATATTATACTCAACACTATAACAATTTTAAAACTATCGTTCCATCAGAAATAACATCCATACCTATATCAATAGCATTGAATCAGTTAAAAGTTATTGTGCCTTCCATCACAGATACTACACAAACTTTTATAAAAAACAATAACATAACATATTTTAATCAATATCTATCTTCTCCAGACACAGAAATACAAGTTAAAAAAATTTTCCATGATTTATCATTAACCCTTACTATTATTCATAACGCTTCGTTACTGCTTGAAAATTTAGATAATTATGCAGAACTAAATATAGAACAACGTTCTCAAATGAGGCAGTTACTGATCTATATAGTAGATATTTTAGATCAAATAGTGGCGCTTCCAGAAACCTCTCATAATAATAGAAATTTTCTTAATCACTTAAAAGAACATTTACTGAATACAATTGAATATGCCCCAACTTGGATTATTTTAGCTGTTGCACTATCATTATCTTTAGGTACAATAATTGGTTGGAAACGAGTTGCTATCACTATTGGTGAAAAAATAGGAAAAAAAGAAATGACCTACGCACAAGGCCTATCAGCACAGCTAACTACGGCTATATCCATAGGCACAGCAAGTTATGCTGGTATGCCAGTTTCTACCACTCATGTATTATCTTCATCTATCACAGGAAGTATGCTAATGCGTGGCTGGGGGGTGCAAAGAAAAACAATAAAAAATATTTTAATAACTTGGTCCTTAACCTTGCCTGTTTCTATCATATTAAGTGGGAGTTTCTATTGGATTACATTAAAATTATTACATAAATATATTCAAATATAAACTAAATAGATATGATAAAATTTTTAACAATAATCTTTAATCTGATGTAGTTCTATTAAAAAAATTTTTTGATTTAATTAATATGTTTTATTCAACTATGTGACATCTTAACTTAATCACTTAAAATATAATCATTAAAAACTTCTTATAAAACCAGAGCAAATATGATACATCTATAAATTTTAGATCTCGATAACCTTTATGATAAATAGTTTAAAACTGATGTGTACATCACCTTGAAAACAACAATTTTCACATATTAACAATAATAAATAATCTACACAAACAATTTATTATGATTAATTTACAATATATTAATACGTTAAAACTGTGTTATATTAGTAATAGATTACAATTACGTCAACAAATGATTATCAGCAGGTATAGGAAGATCATAGTATCGTAACATAGATTCTACTGTTACTGCGTGTTCACAGAATTCTATAAGACATTTTCTTAAATCAATAACTCCCCCTAATGCAATAATCTTATTAAGAAATAATTTTCCTATTTTTGGATTAAGAGTACCTGATTTTTTAAAACGATACCAAACATTAGATGCTAACATATCTGCCCATAAGTAACTATAATATCCTGCCCCATAACCATCAGAAAAAATATGAACAAAAGAGTGAGGAAACCGTTCCCAATTTTTTGGAAAATGATGTGTCGATATTTGTTTTACTACTTCGTTAAATACTTTCAATGCATTTCCCTGTTTTCCTAAAAAATATTCATAGTGTATTCGTAAATCAAACAATCCGTATATCACTTGACGTAAAAGATAAGACGATGATTGATATGTTTTTGTTTTTAATAAATTATTTATTATATAGTCAGACAATGGTTCTTTTGTTTGATAATGCGCAGAAATTAGTCGTAATACATCAGGTTCCCAACAAAATTTTTCCATAAGTTGACTGGGTAATTCTACTGTATCCCAAGGCACCCCGTTAATTCCAGATATTTCCGGAACATCGATGCGTGTCATAACATGATGTAATACATGCCCAAACTCATGAAATAAAGTAATTACATCGTTATGTGTCAACAAACATGACGATGTTTTATTGTCTAAACGACCGAAATTACAAGTTAGATATGCAATAGGTTTTTGACTAATATCGTCTTGTCGATACATCATGCTTACTAATTCGTCCATCCATGCACCTTCACGTTTATCTTCTCTAAGATAGAGATCTAAATAAAATCCTCCCATCCATTTATTTTCATCATCAAAAATATCAAAAAATCGTACATCAGGATGCCATGTTTCTACATCATAACGTTCTTTAATAAAGATTCCATAAATACGATTCACTACTAAAAACATCCCATGAAGCACTGTTTTTTCAGGAAAATAGTAACGTAACTCTTCAGGAGTAATAGAAAAAAGATATTGTTTTCGTTTCTCTCTATAATATGCAAGATCCCACGGATTTAAAGATGTACAGGAATATTGTGTTTTAGCAAAATTTTGAATTTCTAAAAATTCTTTATATTCATTATGACATATTTGAGTAGATAAATTCGCAAGAAAATTAAACGCTTGTTCTGGATTTTGTATCATTCTTTTCATTAAAGATTTTTCAAGATAATTATTAAATCCTAACATTTGTGCTAATTCGTGGCGCAATGCCAAAATCTCATCCATTATTATAGTATTATCCCACCTTCCTTTATTAGGTCCTTGATCAGAAGCACGAGTATTAAAAGCCCAATATAATTCTTCTCTAAGTACTTGGGTATCGCAATATAAAAGAACTGAAGAATAACTAGGATATTGCAACGTAAATAACCATCCCTTTTTCCCATAAGCTTGTGCTTCTAAGCGAGCGTTTTCTAAGCTACCCTCTGGTATGCCAGATAGTTCCTTCTTTTCGGTAATTAATTTACTCCAACCTAATGTTGCGTCAAATACATTATTAGCATAACTTAAACTCAACTGTGACAATCTAGAAGTTATATAAATATATCTTTTTTTTTGTTTCAGAGATAAATCAACTCCCGACAATCTAAAGTTACATAAAACATTATTTATAACTTTTTTTTGTACTATGCTTAATTGCTGATAAGAGTCCCCATTCTGTAATAACTGATAAGATTGATACAATCCATAATGTTGATTGATCCAATTTTTATATTCAGATATAAGTAACAAACTTTCTTCATAAACTTTACGTAATTCCAAATTATGTTTTACAGAATTTAAATGTACTATCGGAGACCAAGTACGTTGCAATTCATTTTCTGCGATCATTAATGGATAATATAACGTATCCCAAGTTATATTTTCTTTTGATACAACCTGATCTACCGTATTATAGCAATTAGTCAAAACCTGCTGTATAGATTCCTTTATATATTTTGGATCAATAGAAGAAAATAGAGGAAATACAAAAGAATGAAGTGATTCATTATTATACATACAGTAAACCTTAATTTATAGCTATATTTTCCAATTTTATAAATCTTATGCACTATAATCAGATGTATTTTTACTTTATATATCCAATACGATAAACATCGTTACTTATTGAATAATTTCAATAAAAAATATCATTTACAATTACTCTATTATAGATACAAAAATGTTAAATAAAAATTTGTTAGTGTTTATCTCTCTCGGTGAGGAAGAATTTGAACCTCCGACCTATACGTCCTGAACGTATAGCGCTACTAAACTACACCACTCACCATCCTATAATATAGAATATTTCTTACTTTTACCAATTATAAATACAATAAAAAATTAAAACATTATTAATATAACCTGAATTAATAACAACATCATCAATCAAATATTTAAAGTATAAACAAAAACATAAATAACATCATTTAAAATAATAAAATTATATTAGCGCGCTCTTTCAATAATATATATATCTAAAAATATATTATATATTTCTATTGCTGAGTAATATAAAAATGTTGTATAAGTTATGTTTATCAGTAAATTATCTAAAATAAATATTATTACTTGTTATGTATTTTAATATTGTTGATTTTTAAATTATTATTCTAATATTCACGTCATCATGGAGGAATTTTATTATGAGTTTTACATTACCTTCTTTAACTTATCCATATCATGCTTTAGAACCATTTTTTGATGAACAAACTATGAAGATTCATCATACAAAGCATCATCAAGCGTACATTGATAATGCTAACGCAGCACTAGCCGATTTACCTGAATTTTCTAATTTATCTATTATAGAATTAATACAAAAATTGAATAATTTACCTAATCAAAAAAAAACTATATTACGTAATAATGCTGGAGGCCATATCAATCATAGCCTTTTTTGGAAATTTCTTAAAAAGAATACTACGCTTCAAGGATCATTAAAAGATGCAATAGAATACAATTTTTCAAGTATATCTTTTTTTAAAGATCGTTTTGAAAAAACTGCTATCAGTCATTTTGGATCTGGTTGGGTATGGTTAATAAAACAATACAATACTTTATCTATAGTATCTACTGCTAATCAAGATAACCCATTAATGGGAACAGATATCTCTGGAACAAATGGATACCCAATTCTTGGATTAGATATTTGGGAACATGCTTATTATTTAAAATATCAAAATCGTCGATTAGATTATATTAAATCTTTTTGGAATGTAGTTAACTGGGATGAAGTATCTGCACAATTTAACCAAGTATAAAATACTGCTCATTCATTAACACATATGATAATTGTAATATATTCAAGCATTTGCTCTTATACTAAAAAATTTAATTAATAAGTTTAAGTGCTTGAATATAAAATTTTTAACCTGAGCTTATTTTCACAGACGACACAAATAACAAGCATATGTAACATAGGATTAAAGATGTAGTAACGAAACATCTGCTACCTTTAAAAATAATTTTTTTGCTTTATTTAATAAAGTTAATCGATTAATTTGTACATTCTCATTTTTGTCCATAATCATAACATTATCAAAAAACATATTTACTGCGCTAAATATTTTTATCATAACAACTAACGCATCGTAGTAACGATGCTGAGTACATAATTCCTGCAGTTTCTTTTCTATTGAAATTACCTGCATGGCTAGATTAATTTCTTCTGGCATTGTAAACAAATAAAATTTCACATCATCATTGTATGATATTTGTTTTTTTGATACAATGTTCAATATTCTTTTATAAATCAAATTTAATTTAATATTCTCTTCTTTTTTCAATTTACAAAAATTAGTTACCGCTTCTATTCGAGCATCAACCTCTGCTATATTAGCAGATTCAACGTTTAAAACTGCCCTTACAATATCTGATCTATAACCCCTTGTAGAATACCACGAAAATAAACGATTACACATAAAATTATAGATATCGTTAACAACTTCCGCATTAATCAGTTGTTCACCGTATAATTCCACTGATTTTTTTATTAAAGATAACAAATTTAACGGTAATTTTTTATCTATAAGAATACGTAATATTCCAATAGCAGATCTTTTTAAAGCAAATGGATCTCTATTACCTTTTGGAAATTCTTTAATTCCAAATATACCCGATATAGTATCTATTTTATCTGCAATAGATACAGCACAAGACACATAAGTTGTAGGCAATTTATCTTCAGAAAATCGCGGTTGATAATGTTCTTGTTGCGCTACTGCTATTTTTTCTGATTCTCCATCACGGCGAGCATAATACATTCCGATAGTACCCTGAGTTGAAGGAAACTCAAATACCATGTTACTCATAAGATCACATTTACATAAATGCCCAGCGCGTTTTGTTTGTTGGATATCTACATCTATTTGATTAGCTATCCAACCAGATAATTCTTCTATACGCCAACTTTTATCACGTAAAGTACCAAGTTTTCTATGAAATAAAACAGAATTTAATTTAGGAATATAATCTTCTAAACGACATTTATTATCATTTCTTAAGAAAAACTCTGCATCCATCAAACGTGGAGTTATTACATTCTCATGACCAATAATAATTTTCTCACAATTATTTGAGATAGTGTTTGCTACAAAAATAAAATATGGTAACAACATGCCATTAATAACATTATATACCGAAAAATATCTTTGATCGTATCTCATAATATGAAGTATCACTTCATGCGGTAATTCTAAAAATTTATCATTAAATCTACCAGAAAGAATTACAGGCCATTCTACTAGAGAAGTAACCTCTTCCAACAAATTATTATCCTGAGTATCTATAACGCCTCCAAGTTTTTCCGCTTCTTTCTCTACCGCAGATCGTATAACATTTTTACGCACAACATAATCCGCTATTACCCAACCATTTTTAGTCAAAATATCTGGATAATCATCTGCATGCTCAAGAACAATTTTATTATCTTGCATAAATCTGTTGCCACGCAACATTCGGTTTGTTTGTATACCAAAAAAACAACCTTTAATTAAATATGTATCTAACAATATAGTCATAGTTCGTACGGGTCTAACAAATGGAATATCTATATTTCCCCAACGCATCATTGTATAACTATTTAATTTTTCTAAAGCAGTGCTAATTATTTCACAGAATAAATGTTCATAATTTTTATGCACTGCTACATTATCATCACATTTTAATATTTCTTGATAGTTATCAGTTTGTTTACTGCCTTGAATATTCATTTTACTTGTTATAAAATTTTCTTGATTATATATATTTTTAACGCATTTATTACGTATATCATCACTATCTATTTGATTAGTAAATATAGTGCTATCATAATGATTTCTTTTTATTCTGATACTAGCCTTAACCGCTAAACGACAGGCAGATGCATACCAATTAACCTGATCGCAAATAAAATTATTCTTTTTTAAACCGCTGATAATCTGATAAAAAAAGTTTTTTCCTAATTTTTTTAAAAGTTTCGATGGCAACGGTTCAGTACCAATCTCTACTAAAAAGGTATACTTTTTCATAATAAATATTGTCCTTGTATTACATTATGATTTCTTTATACACGTAGGGAATCCTAAATTTTTACGAAACATGTAATAAGTTTCTGCTATTATTTTTGCTAACTTACGAATACGTAGAATATAATTTTTTCTTTCTGTAATAGAAATCAATTTTCTAGCATCTAATAAATTAAAAATATGTATCGCTTTTAAAATTCGTTCATATGCTGGAATAACTAGTGGTTGTTCCATATTAATTAAATTTTCTACTTCATGTTCATATTGACTAAAAATTCTAAACAAAAATGCAATATCTGTATGTTCACAATTATAAACTGATTGTTCTAATTCATTCTGATGGAACAAATCTCCATACGTAACTGCTCTTAGTGCACTATGTCCCCAGACTAAATCATAAACATTATTTATACCCTGTAAGAACAAGGCTAACCGCTCTAGTCCATAAGTTATTTCTCCTGTAACAGGTTTACATTCTAACCCACCTATTTGCTGAAAATAAGTGAATTGTGTTACTTCCATGCCATTTAACCAAATTTCCCAACCTAAACCCCACGCCCCGAGCGTGGGGTTTTCCCAATTATCTTCAATAAAACAAATATCATTTTTTATATAATTTATTCCGAGCGTTTTTAAAGAATCTAAATATAATTGCAACATATTTTTGGGAGAAGGTTTCATAATCACTTGAAACTGATAATATTGCTGCAACCTATTTGGATTCTGGCCATATCGACTATCCATAGGACGACGAGATACTTGAACATAAGCAACTGAAGCAGGTTCTGGACCAATCGCATTAAAAAAAGTAATAGGATGTGAAGTTGCTGCTCCAACTTCTATATCTAATGGTTGAGCTATAATACAACCACGACATCCCCAATAATTTTCTAGTGCTTGTATCAATCCCTGAAAAGTATTGTAATTATTATTACAGTGCATTTTTATCTTATTTATTCAAAAAATTTCTACATTTCATATTTATAATAATATCAATTATTTCAATATTGTTTATGATACAATCGTGCAATAAAAACATGATATATATTTACTAACAGTAATTAGTCATCATGTCACTAAAAATATTTAGAACTAAAATATATCAACATCTACATTTTATATATTTATTAAGATTTATATACTTTTCTTTTGTTATGTACACACCTAATTTTTATTAAAAGAATATCAATTAAATTATTTAAAATAATGTTAATTTTACAATTAACTTTAAAAACATGCTATATGACGATCTAAAATTCATATACATAAAATTACAAAATCTTTAGGTTACTCTAAATCTTGATAAGAAACTATATATTTCTAATATCTATATATATTATTAGGAAATAAAAAATGATTTCACAAGACACATCAATCATGATAATTTCTTATATAATAATATTTACAGGTATAATGATTATTATACCATTAGGTTTATTTCCTTGTTTTTTTTCTGGATTTTTAACTTATGAAATTATAGTATCTTCTGCATCTTACTTTGAACGTTTTGTTGGAGCAAATCGTGCTCGTTGGGCTGCTGTGATACTGATCACGGTAAGTATCGCTATTGTGATAACTATAGTAATTATTAATTGTACTAATTTTTTTACAGAAGATATTAATAATATTAGCATTTCTACTGAAATTAATCGAATCTTTTCTGATTTAAAAAAACGACTCCCCGATTTCTTACCCTCTTTCTTACCAAATACTACTGAAGAACTAAAAGATCAAATATTTAATTGGATTGAATCGAACTTAATTCTTATCCGCAATATGGGTCATACTTTTCTACACGGATTTATCACTTTACTAATAGGATTAGTAATCGGTACCCTGGTGTCTTGTACTAAATCTACACAAAATCATACTAATAATACATGTTTTACTATCCAACTATCAGAACGTATATACAACCTTTCTCAAGCGTTTCGTAATATTGTTTTTGCTCAAATTAAAATTTCTTTAGTAAATACATTATTAACATCTGTTATGATTTTTATTTTGTTACCATTAATTGAAAAATCTTTGCCATTAGGAAAAACTTTAATTATTATCACTTTTATTTTAGGTATGTTACCAATTATAGGAAATCTTATTTCTAATATTATGATCACTATTTCTGCTTTATCTATTTCATTGAGCATTGGGATAATAATGTTTATTTATTTAATATTAATTCATAAATTAGAATATTTTCTTAATGCTGAAATTATTGGAAACAGAATTAATGCTAACCCTTGGGAATTGATACTTTCAATGCTTTTTCTAGAAGCAATATTTGGTCTAGAAGGTTTAATAGCAGCTCCAATTTTTTATGCTTATTTGAAAACTGAACTACGTTTAAAAAAACTAATTTAATATTTAAATCCAAAAAATACATACATAAGTAATTAACAAGTATCAAAATAGATAAAACCAAAATCGGGTTTAATTCATTAATTGACACAAACCCGATTTTGGTTTTTCATATACAACGATACAACAACAAATCTAATTACTTTACTATTTAATTTCTATACGCCTTGGTTTTAGTGTATCTGGTAATATTCTTTCCAAATGTATATAAAGAATTCCATATTCCAAATTTGCTCCTGTTATTTGAATATGTTCGGATAATTGAAATTTTCTTTCAAAATCATGCTCAGTAATACCTTGATACAAATAATTTTTAGAATTTTGATGAGAATCAGCATGTATTCCTTTTATTACTAACATATTATCATGCATTGTGATATCTAATTCACTATTTGTAAAACCAGCTACTACAATAGAAATACAGTATTTGTGCTCACTAACCAATTCAACATTATAAGGCGGATAATTTCCATTATTTTGTCCAATTTCCAAAAAATTAACCAATCTGTCAAATCCAATAACAGACCCATATAATGGCGAAAAATCAAAATTTCGCATTTATAATACTCCTAATAAAGTGATTGATAAATTTTATAAACATAAAGATATTAATATTTTAATGATCGATATCTATCATACTAACATCTACATCATAGCAACTATATATTCTTATAATATCAACTTATTATTATATAATAAAAACTTATGTTAATAAACAAGATAAAAATGGCACCGTATCAACAGTATACCATCAGATATTTATCTGATATACATTAATAATCTATATTTGTTGCTTTTAATGCGTTTTCTTCAATAAATGCACGTCTTGGTTCAACTAAATCGCCCATAAGTGTAGTAAATAAATGATCAGCTTTTATTGCGTCTTTTATTGTGACACGCAACATACATCTATTTTTAGGATTCATAGTTGTTTCCCATAACTGACCTGGATTCATTTCACCTAGTCCTTTATAACGTTGCACTATTAACCCTTTTCTAGATTCTTGCATAAGCCACTCTACTGCTTGATCAAAAGAACAAACCTTTTTACGGTATAGCCTATATTCTATATATGAATCATCTGAAAGACATAATTCATTCATTCTTATTCCAAAAGATACTAGTTTTCTGTACTCATGGCTTTTAATAAAATCCATACTTAATACGTAATCTATATTTACCCCATATGTTCGTATACGTAATATCGGCTCAAAATATTCACGCTCATGATTTTTTAAAATAATAAAATCATAACTGCTGCCATATTCTTCAAAATGACGCAACGATTTAACTAAGGATTCCATCCATGTTTCAACACTTTTATAATAGTACCATTGCTCTTCGGATAAAACTGTATGATAAATCAATCTATTAAGTAATATCTTTGGAAATTGACGTTCCATACGCACAATTATTTTTCGTATCAAATAATATTCAAAAATCAATTGCTCTAATATTTTTCCTATTAAAGGAGGTGTATCAGAATTAATATAAAAACGAGCGTTAACTACTGCCATTGATATTTGATATTTATTCATCGCTTCTTCGTCCTTAAAGTATTCTTCTTTATGTCCTTGCTGTACTTTATATAAAGGAGGTTGTGCAATAAATATATGTCCTCTTTCAATAATTTCTGGCATCTGACGATAAAAAAAAGTCAATAACAAAGTACGAATATGAGCTCCATCAACATCTGCGTCAGTCATAACTATAATATTATGATATCGTAATTTATCTGGATTATATTCATTTGGACCAATGCCACATCCAAGTGCAGTAATTAATGTTACTACTTCTTGAGAAGTCAACATTTTATCAAAACGTGCTTTTTCTACATTCAATATTTTTCCTTTAAGCGGTAAAATTGCTTGGTTTTTACGATTTCTACCTTGCTTTGCAGAACCGCCAGCAGAATCTCCTTCTACCAAATATAATTCAGAATAAACTGGATTTTTTTCTTGACAATCAGCTAATTTACCTGGAAGTGTTGAAAAATCCGATAGTCCTTTACGACGTGTCAAATCCCTAATTTTTCGTGCTGCCTCTCGAGCACGAGCTGCTCCTATAACTTTGTTTATTATATTCTTAGAATCTACTGGATTCTCCAGAAAAAATTCAATCAACTTTTCGTAAATTAATGACTCAACGGCAGTTTTTACTTCTGATGAAACTAATTTATCTTTAGTTTGAGAAGAAAATTTTGGGTCTGGTATTTTAATAGATAATATAGCAACCAATCCTTCTCTAGCATCATCTCCTATGGTAACAACCTTAACTTTTCTGTTATATCCTTCTTTGTCCATATAAAAATGCATCGCCCTTGTAATGGCAGCTTTTAATCCTGCTAAGTGAGTTCCACCATCCTTTTGCGGAATATTATTAGTAAAAGAATATATTTTTTCTTGAAAGTTATCATTCCATTGTAATGCAGCTTCTATGTTAATTTCTCCTTTATTTTCTAAGCAATAAAATATATTAGGATGAATTGGTATTTTATTAATACTCAAATATTGTACAAAAGCTTGTATTCCACCTGAACAACAGAAATTTTCTTTTTTATTGTTACGGTAATCATTTAAAATAATTAAAACACCAGAATTCAAAAATGATAATTCTTGAAAACGTCTCGCTAAAATTTCATATTGAAATTCAGTTTTATTTGTAAATATTTTAAGACTTGGCCAAAACCGTACTGTAGTACCACTTTGTTTGCTATTTCCTATAATTTCTAAAGGTGATTGTGGTTTTCCTTCATGATATATTTGCTTATAGATTTTAAAATCTCTTTGTATTACTAACTCTAACCGTTCTGACAACGCATTCACTACAGACACTCCAACGCCATGCAATCCTCCTGATACTTTGTAATTACTATTATCAAACTTCCCTCCAGCATGTAATACAGTCATAATCACTTCAGCTGCAGATACTCCTTCTTCTTCATGTATACCTGTAGGAATACCACGCCCATCGTCCTGAACTGACACTGAATTATCTTGGTGAATTGTAACAACTATTTTTTGACAATAACCCGAAATAGCTTCATCAATGGCATTATCCACTACTTCAAACACCATGTGGTGCAATCCTGTGCCATCATCAGTATCTCCGATATACATCCCAGGACGTTTTCGTACTGCATCTAATCCTTTTAATACCTTAATACTTGAAGAATCATAAGCACTCAACATGACTTTATTCCTTTATAATGCACATATAATATAAATTGGTAAGTTATAAATATACATATCAAAGATAGTCATCATCGAATTATTGCTTTTTTACAAATTGTGCCATATCTAATATATAAATAACTATTTCTTATATCTCCAACACCCTATTTACATAAGAATAAACATAAATTTGCATTATGCAATTTTTAATTTCAAATACATAATTATATATGCAGATTGTTTGTTATAATTTTATTGTTAACTACACACTCAAAATCTAACATACATTCCAATATTAAAATACACGTTAACCTATAATATGTAAATCGTTTTATACTCGAATTGGCATAACAATATAAGTTGCGTCATAATATTTTTCTATACTTTCAATTTGAACGCTGGATATTTCATTTGTAAAAAAAAACCGTACAATTTGTACACCTGCCATGACATTAAGTACATCAAGCAAATAATCTACATTAAAAGATATTTTAATATCTTCACCTGAATATGAAACATCTAAAATTTCTTCTGATGCCTCATATTCAAAATTATGTGTAGTTATTTTTAATTGATTCGCGGTTAAAATAAACTGAACGGTACGAAGTTTTTCATTAGAAAGAATCGCTGCGCGCTTTAAAGCATGTGTCATGGTATCACGTGATACTTCTAACATGTTTTTCGGTTGTTTCAAAAAAATATCATGACAATTTGGAAATACAGCGTCAATCAATTTAGAAGTAAAAGTATAATTATCCATCTGCATACGAATACTATTATTATTTGTTTGAATATTTATCAATTTTTTTCCAATATTTAATAAACGTAAAATTTCAATAATTCCTTTACGGGGTATAATAATTGCCTGATAAGGTAATAATGAATCTACAATGGTTTTACAACTTGCTAAACGATGTCCATCCGTTGCTACAATACATAAAGTATGTTCTTTAGTTTCAAAAAATATACCATTTAGGTAATAACGCGCGTCTTGCTGACCCATAGAAAATTGAGTTAATTCAATCATTTCTTTTAAAGTGGATTGCAATATAATTAACTTTGTTCTATTATCCCATTCTTCTAATTTAGGAAAATCTGATGCAGGAAAAGTAGATAAAGAAAATGTGCTACATCCAGAACAAATAATTAATTTATTGTCTTTTAACATAATAGAAATTTTTGACAATCCTGGTAAACTACGACAAATTTCAAAAAACTTACGTCCTGGTACCGTAACAGATCCAACAGGATATTTATCTCCTAACATCACTTTAACTGTTATTTCTATTTCCAAATCTGTGGCGGTGATATATAAACAATCATCATTAATTTCTAATAACACATGAGTTAAAACGGGCATCCTAGGTCGCCCGCTAATAATACTTACAACCTTTTGCAAAGGCTGATACAAAGACGTCCTGCTTATTGTAAAATTCATAGTAGATTTATTTTGGATAACATTTTAGTTAATTACACAATAATCATTAAAACTGAAATCCTAAGCTCATTATACAATGTACAATAGTATATACAATTACAAATATAAATTCATTAATAGTGATGTTCAAAAATATGTTATACATTAAAATAACTAATTATCTTCTATTAACATTATTCTAACAAAATCCATTAATCTATAAAAACAACAAGATAAATTTTCAAATGTTTTTGACTTTTTATATAGTATCCTATAACATAAAAATTGGTTTCACATAAAATAACTAAACAAATAATCAAAGATTATATTTTATTATTAAGTAAACATACAAAAATTTAAATATGAAACGCACCTTTCAGCCTTCCATATTAAAACGAAATAGAACACACGGATTTCGGATAAGAATGTCAACGAGACAAGGTCGTCGGGTATTATCAAGACGTAGGTCTAAGGGACGTGTTCGATTGGTTGTGTCTGTTTAGATATTACATAAAACTGTTAATGTAACTAAATGAATAGAAAATTTCTACCTAAACGGGCGCGATTGTTGACTGCAAATGAATTTGTTTTTGTATTTAAAAACCCAGAACGTATTAAAATAACCGGAATAACCTTGTTTAGTAGATCCAACCAATTAGGATATCCCCGTATTGGACTAGCTATATCCAAAAAATATATTAAACACGCTTACAAACGAAATAGAATTAAAAGATACATGCGCGAAACCTTTCGTATAAATCAGCATAATTTATCATCTAAAGACTTTGTGCTAACTATTAACTCAAAAGAAATTATTCATTTTAAAAATAGTACATTAATAAAAGAGCTTGAAAAGTTATGGTATCACCATTTGTGTTAATAGAAAAAATAATAATATGGTTGATACATGGATATCAAATCGGTGTCAGTCCTATACTAGGTCATCATTGTCGTTTTCAAATAACATGTTCTCAATACGGGCTCGAATCAATACGTAAATTTGGAGTGCTACAAGGTAGTTGGATGGCATGTATTCGCATATTACGATGTCATCCCTTAGTTTCAAATAACAATGAAGATTTTATGTCTTCTTCATATTCACATATTCAGGGCATAATCAACATGGACTCGCAACGTAATTTCTTTGTGATAGCTTTTTTAATTATGTCGTTTATACTGTGGCAAACATGGCAAACGGAATATCATCAAAGAATTAAAATTCAAAAAACAGATATACATAAGAGCACACATCCACTTATTCATTCTGAAAGTAATAACAATATACAATACATACACAATAAAAGTCATGTAATTACAGTAAAAACAGATGTACTTCTGCTGAAGATAAACACTTATGGAGGAGATATCGAAGAGGCATATTTAACAAATTATTTAAAAAATTTAAATTCTAAAGAACCTTTTCCCTTATTAAGTACTTCACAAGAGTTTATATATCAGGCGAACAGCGGGATAATAATTAAAAATAAACCAGAATCCCCATTTAACGATAAAAAACTGCTATACACCACTGATCCTAATCAAAATCTATTTGTTCTGCCAAAAAATAAAAATAAGCTACAACTAACTTTAACACATCGTGCTGGCAATGGCATCACTTACGCTAAAAACTATATTTTTAATAGGAATGACTATTCTATACACGTATATTATACCATAAAAAATATGAGTGATCATCCATTAGCAATTAAATTGTTTGGAAATTTAGTGCAATCTATACATTATCCTCAATCATATGATGATAACAATAATGGAGACAGCTTTCCTTTATATTCCTATCGAGGATCAGCATATTCTACTGACAAACAAAAATATCAAAAATATAGCTTCAAAGACATAAAAAATATGAATTTAAAAATTAATACTTCTAATGGGTGGATAGCAATGTCTCAAAAATATTTTGCGACTGCTTGGATCCCTCTCACTCAAGGAAATAATATTTTTTATACCACTTATCATAAAAACAATAGTGTTTCTATAGGTTTTCGATCTGATGCGGTGTTCATTCCTGTAGGAGGACAAGGCGAATTAAAGTCTATATTATGGATGGGGCCAAAAATTCAAGAAAAAATGAAAACAATAGCTCCAAATTTAGACTTAATGATTGATTATGGATGGTTGTGGTTTATTTCTCAACCATTATTTAAATTATTGAGTTTAATTCATAACTATATAGAAAATTGGGGTATATCTATTATCATCATAACATTAATTATACGCTTAACTATGTATCCGTTAACTAAAGCACAATATACTTCTATGGCAAAAATACGTTTGCTACAACCTAAATTATTTGCAATACAAGAAGAATACAAACATGATAAATATCAATATCATCAAAAAACTATAGCATTATATAAAGAAGAAAAAGTAAACCCATTAGGAGGGTGTTTGCCTCTATTAATTCAAATGCCAATATTTTTAGCTTTATATTATATGTTATCAGGCTCTGTAGAATTAAGACATGCTAAATTTTGTTTCTGGATTCATGACTTATCCGCCCAAGATCCTTATTATATATTGCCGGTAATAATGGGAATTACTATGTTTTTTATACAAAAGATGTCACCTACCACTATTACCGACGCGATGCAAAAAAAAATGATGACTATCATGTTAATAATTTTTACTGTATTTTTCTTATGGTTTCCATCTGGTTTGGTGTTATATTATATAGTAAGTAATGTAATTACTATCATTCAACAACAAATAATTTATCAAGGATTAGAAAAAAAAGGATTACACAACCAAAAAGATGCTTAAATTAATAAAATATGATTTTTAACAAAAATATATTTTTCTATTCAATATATATGTTATCAAAATAACGAAAAGTTTATGAATTATATAATTGATACAATAGTAGCTATTTCTACGCCTCCAGGGCATGGAGGTATTGGAGTTATACGAATATCTGGAATTTCAGTTCCTGAAATTATTCCCAAATTATTAGGAAAAATACTCGAACCTAGAAAAGCGGAGTATTTGCCATTTTTGGATACAGACGGATTCATATTAGAAAAAGTGATAGCCTTATTTTTTCCCGAACCACATTCTTTTACAGGAGAAAATATACTAGAAATCCATGGACACGGTGGTCAAATGATTTTAGATCTATTATTAGAACGTATTTTAAAAACATCTTCTGATATTCGAATAGCACATCCAGGGGAATTTACCAAACGAGCATTCTTAAATAATAAAATAGATCTCATACAAGCAGAAGCGATCGCTGACATTATTGATGCCTCTTCATATCAAGCTGCAAAATCGGCATCGAATACCCTGCAGGGGGCCTTTTCTCGTAAAATACATATAATTTCAAAGAATCTTACTAATTTACGTACGCACATAGAAGCATCTATTGATTTTTCAGAAGAAGCAACTAATATATTACCATATAATAATATTGAAAAAAAATTAAAAAATATTATAAATGATATGCAACAAGTATACGAATCAACCTGTTACGGTATTTTATTGCGCGAAGGAATAAAAATTGTAATTGCTGGTAACCCAAATGCAGGAAAATCTAGTTTATTTAATATATTAATTGGCATTAATAGAGCCATTGTCAGCACAATATCTGGAACGACACGAGATACGTTACATGAATCTATCCAATTAGATGGAGTAACGTACCATGTTACCGATACTGCTGGATTACAAAAAAATAGTTCTAATGAAATAGAACGAATTGGAATAAAACGTACATGGAACGAATTAAATAATGCAGATCATATCTTATGGGTAATTGATTCTAATGATGATTCAAATAAAAAATATAATATTACATTAGAATGTGTAGAAAAAACATTATCTGTTAAAAATAAAAAAAAGATTCCCATTACAATTATACGTAATAAATCTGATTTAACTAAGGAACAAATTGGAATTAGCAAAATAAATAATTATACGTGTATCACACTATCGGCTTTGTTTGATCATGGAACAGATTTATTACGAAAACATTTAAATACTCATATAAAATCTAAACAACAAAAAAATTATCCTTATAGCTTGACTGAAAATCAAGGAAACTTTATTGCCCGTAGGCGCCACTTAAATGCTCTTAAAAAAACTTCTAAATATCTTTTATCTGCTCAAAATCAATTATTATCTGTTATGACTATCAATGAACTTTTTGCTGAAGATCTTAGATTAGCGCACAATGAACTAAGTAAAATTTTCGGCAACTTTACTTCTGAAGATTTATTAGAAAAAATTTTTTCCACATTTTGCGTTGGAAAATAATCATTTGATAAACTTTATAATAAAATTAAATAATATTTCATAAATATTAACCTAAAACTATTAATTTTGTAATAGTGATATAATCACTTGAAAACCAATAAATACGTAATTGTTGCATTTTTAAATTAACATACTTTTAAAGTATGAACACACAATAAGGTTAATGTCAAAATATAAAACCATAATAAGATATTTCATATAATAGTATATAACCCTTAATTAAACAAAATAAAGCAATAGGATTATTTTTTATTTTTTGATCGTTTCCAATTTAAAATAGAAAACTGGCGTATTCTACTAATAATAGTTTCACCCGCTGGTACATCTTGAGTTACTGTAGTTCCAGCTCCGATAGTTGCATTTTTTCCAACAGTTACTGGAGCTACCAATTGACTATCAGCTCCAATAAAAACACCATCTCCAATAACAGTATGATGTTTATTGATGCCATCATAATTACAAATAATTGTTCCGGCTCCAATATTTACTTGTGCTCCAATTTCTGCATCACCTAAATAACTAAGATGTCTCACTTTTGATTGTTTACCCAATTGAGTATTTTTTATCTCAACAAAATTTCCTACATGACTGTTTTCTTTTAATTCAGTTCCTGGTCTTAGTCGAACAAATGGTCCGATATTACTCTGAATACTTATTTTTGCGTTTTCAACAATTGAAAACGGATATATCACTACATCGTCTTCAATCACTGTATCTTTCAATATACAATTTGCCCCTACTTTCACTCTATTCCCTAAAGATACATTTCCTTCAATAATTACATTTACATCAATATATACATCTTTTCCACATACTAATGTTCCTCTTAAATCAAATCTGTTTGGATCGGATATTGTTACTCCTGACGATAACAACCTTTGCGCTTGTCTCTGTTGATATTGTCTATCTAAAGACACTAAATCTGATTTACTATTTACTCCCATAATTTCAAATGTATCGTAAGGATGAATAGTATTTATACTATAGCCTGATTGATGAGCTATCTGAATTACATCTGTTAAATAAAATTCATCCTTTGATCTATGAATTGTTAATGAGTCTAACCAACGCTTTAAATTACCAGAAATAGCAATAAAGATACCAGTATTCACTTCTTTTATTTTTTTATGATCATCATTAATCATATCATCATGTTCTATTATATTAATAACATTACCTTTTTGGTTTCGTATAATACGTCCATATCCATTTGGATTAGATAATATAGCTGTTAACATACTTATATCACACTGTGATTTAATAGTATGTAGTCGTTGTAATGTCCTATAGGACACAAAAGGGACATCGCCATACAAAAAAAGAATTTCTTCGCTATCACTGATGATAGATAATGCTCTCTGCGCAGCATTTCCAGTTCCAACAAGCTCATGTTGAAATATCCAATGTACAGGAACTTTATATCGATCTGTATTAATTTTTTCCATTATTGCTTCACCTTTATAGCCATATACTATATATATGCGCTGCACTCCCGTTTGTGCTACAGAATCAATTAAATGTTGTAATATACACTTTCCGCCAATTTGATGTAGCGGCTTTGGTACATCAGATAGCATTCTATTACCTTTACCAGCAGCAAGAATAATTGCGCTAAAACTAACATGCGACATAATTTATATATCTCTTTTATTTTTTATTTATGAAATAAATTTCTTTACGCAATCACGATATATAATTACACTTATGCACATAAAACTTTTTACATAATATTGTATTGCAATCATGTATTACATATGCTTATTTTTTTTAGTTAATTCAATCAATCTAAGTTTTGCAATAGCTTTAGATATTTCTGAAGAAATTTTAATGTAATCTACATCACCATTATAACGTAAGTTTTTAATATGTTTTTCAGCCTCATATTTCGCTTCTTCAGCTTTTTTTTCATCTAATTCTTCAGCACGAATAGCCGTATCTGCCAATATTGTTACTATATTTTTTTGAACTTCAAGAATACCCCCAGATACATATACATATTCTTCATCCCCACATAATTTTACTATATGTAACACCCCCGGTTTAATCGACGTAAGCAACGGAGCATGACCTGAAAAAATACCCATTTCACCTTCAATACCTGCTACTTGAATTTTATGGACTACACCAGAAAATATCTGACTTTCAACAGAAACAACAGTCAAATGATAACTACTCACAGACATATACATACCTTATACATTTATCAACAAAAATTTTAAAGAGTTTTATTTTTTTCTATAACTTCTTCAATGGTCCCTACCATATAAAATGCTTGTTCTGGAATATGATCATATTTTCCTGCTATAATCTCTTTAAATCCTTGGATGGTGTCTTTTAAAGAAACATATTTACCAGAAAATCCTGTAAATACTTCAGCAACAAAAAACGGTTGTGATAAAAACCGTTGAATTTTCCGCGAACGTAACACTATCAATTTATCTGCTTCTGATAATTCATCCATACCTAAAATAGCAATAATATCTTTAAGTTCTTGATAACGTTGTAAGATTGATTTAACGGCTCTAGCAACATCATAATGTTCTTGCCCTACAATAAGTGGATTTAATTGTTGACTATTAGAATCTAATGGATCTACTGCAGGATAAATACCAAGAGCGGCAATTTGACGACTTAAAACTATAGTTGCATCTAAATGAGAAAAAGTGGTAGCAGGGGATGGATCTGTAAGATCATCTGCAGGAACATACACTGCTTGTACTGAAGTAATTGAACCTAAATTTGTAGAAGTAATGCGTTCTTGTAAAATGCCCATTTCTTCTGATAATGTCGATTGATATCCTACTGCTGATGGAATACGACCTAACAACGCAGATACTTCAGTTCCAGCAAGAGTATAACGATATATATTATCTATAAACAACAATACATCATATCCTTCATCTCTAAATTTTTCTGCCATAGTAAGACCAGTTAAAGCCACACGTAATCTATTTCCGGGCGGCTCATTCATTTGACCATATACTAACGCAACTTTATTGATAACATGAGAATTTACCATTTCGTGATAAAAATCATTACCTTCACGAGTGCGTTCTCCAACACCAACAAATACTGAGTAACCAGAGTATTCTACAGCAATATTACGAATAAGCTCCATCATATTGACAGTCTTTCCAACTCCTGCTCCTCCAAAAAGACCAATTTTGCCTCCTTTAGCAAATGGACACATTAAATCAATTACTTTAATACCAGTCACTAAAAGCTCTTGGCTAGTAGACAATTCAGAATAAAGCGGAGCAGATCTATGAATAGACCGTCTTTCTTTTTCTTTAATCGGCCCTTTCATATCAATTGGTTCACCCAACACATTTACTATACGACCTAAAGTCTCTTTTCCTACTGGAACTTCAATAGAACGTTTTAAATCAATTACTGTTGATCCGCGACGCAATCCATCTGTATTTCCCATGGCTATACAGCGTACTATACCTCCACCTAATTGTTGAGCTACTTCTAATATCAATTTTTTATTAAATCCATTATCAGTACATACTTCAAGCGCATGATATACAGTAGGTACTGCATCTTGCTTAAACAAAACATCAACCACCGCTCCAATAACCTGGATTATTTTCCCAGAATTCATATCAATCATACCCCTAACTATCTTGTCATTTACATTACAGAAAATCCTGAAACAACTTCTATTAACTCCTCTGTAATTTTAGTTTGCCTAACTTTATTATAAAATAGCTTTAGATCATTAATAATAACTTCCCCATTATCTGAAGCAGTCTTCATTGCCATCATTCTAGCAGATTGTTCACTAGCTAAATTTTCTACTACTCCTTGATAGATTTGTGATTCAACATATCGCTGTAATAAATTATTTAATAATATTTTAGAATCTGGTTCATATAAATAATCCCAATGTTGATTTTTTAATACGACTTTATCGTTAGAAACAATCGGTAAAATCTGCAAAATTTGAGGAACTTGAGATAAAGTATTGACAAATTTATTATATGATAAATATAATCTATCTACTTTTTTTTTATTATATAATTGCAACATCACCCTGATTGAACCGATTAAATCTGACATTTTAGGAATATCTCCAATCCCACAAATACAGCTAACTATCTTTGTCTGTTTTATACAATGTAAAAAAGAAGCAGCTTTAGACCCAATAACTGCTAATTTAATTGATATTCCTGTGTTATTCCATTTGCTGAAATCACGTAACAACGTTCTAAACAAATTAATATTTAGCCCTCCCGTTAATCCTCTATCCGTTGAAACCACCCAATAACCAACAGATTGAATATTTCGTTCTTCAAAATAAGAATGTTTATATTCTAATGTTCCTAAAGCAATGTGATTAATAACTTTACGTATAGTTTCTGCATATGGTTGACTTACTAACATGCGTTTTTGAGTTTTATAAATTTTAGAAGCAGAAATCATCTCCATAGCTTTAGCAATTTTTTGTATATTTCGAATGCTGTCTATCTTCCCACGTATTTCTTTTGTGCTAGACATGTTTTCTCATTCCATAACGATAATGCGTTTGAATTTACCAAGATCGATTTAATTTAAAAATTTTAAGAATATTCTTAAATTTATTTTCAATATTCATATCATATAAACCGTCATGGTCAATTATTTTCATAAGTTCCTTTTCCTTATAAGTCATATATAATATTAGTGCAGATTCAAAATCACTTATTTTTGATACTTCAACATCTTCTAAATAACCATGTATCACCGCAAACAAAACAATAGATTGATGTGACAGGGGCATAGGTGCATATTGTTTTTGTTTTAACAATTCAGTAACTTTTTGACCATGTTTTAATTGTTTTTGTGTAACTTCATCTAATTCTGAAGCAAACTGAGAAAAAGCAGCTAATTCGCGATATTGAGCTAAAGCGGTACGAATTCCACCGGATAACACCTTCATGATATCGGTTTGAGCAGATCCTCCCACTCGAGATACTGAAATTCCTGGATTTACTGCGGGACGAATCCCTGAATTAAATAAATTAGATTCTAAGAAAATTTGACCATCAGTAATAGAAATCACATTAGTTGGAATAAACGAAGAAACATCTCCAGCTTGAGTTTCGACAATAGGTATTGCAGTCAACGAACCAGTTTTCCCTGTCACTTTCCCATGAGTACGTCTCTCAACGTAATCAGAATTGACTCTAGCAGCTCGTTCTAATAAACGAGAGTGTAAATAAAATATATCTCCTGGATACGCCTCTCGTCCAGGAGGACGTCGTAACAATAAAGAAATTTGACGATAAGCTATTGCTTGCTTAGAAAGATCATCATATATAATTAAGGCATCTTCCCCGCGATCTCTAAAATATTCTCCCATAGCACATCCAGCATAAGGAGCTAAATATTGTAATACAGCAGACTCAGACGCAGATGCAAGAACCACAATAGTATTAGCTAATGCATGATGCTGCTCTAATTTTTTTACAACACTAGCCACAGTTGTGGCTTTTTGACCAATAGCAACATAAATACATTTAACCCCGCTATAACGTTGATTAATAATAGTATCAATTGCTAATGCAGATTTCCCAGTTTGTCGATCTCCTATAATTAATTCACGTTGACCACGTCCGATAGGAACCATGGAATCAACAGATTTATACCCAGTTTGAATTGGTTCATCTATCGATTTTCGATTTATTACACTAGGTGCACTAGCTTCTACCGGAAGATAACAAGAGCATTGAATTGCTCCTTTATTATCAACAGGCATACCTAATGTATTTACTACTCTTCCCAATAATTCCGTTCCAACAGGCACTTGCAATATATTTCCTGTGCATTTGGCCACCATTCCTTCGGATAAATTTAGATATGAACCCATAACTACCGCGCCGACAGAATCACGTTCTAAATTTAATGCTACAGCGAACTGATTTGACGGAAGAGCAATCATTTCACCTTGCATTATATTTGTTAAACCGTGTATATGAATTACCCCATCTCCTACTGCAGTAATAGTACCTTCATTACGAGTCTCATACGTTATATCAAATTGAGCAATACGCCGCCTAATTAATTCACTAATTTCATTTGAATTTAATTGCATGATCTTATTTACACCTAAAGGGATAAAACTAAAAATATTAAGATTGTAGTATATGATTTAAACGTAAAATACGCCCACGTATGCTTCCGTCAATAATAGTATCTCCGACACGAATCATTACCCCAGCTAGCATAGCTTTATCTATTTTATGCACTAAATTTACTTTTTTAGATAAACGCTTAGCCATTGCATCAGAAATTTTATTTAACTGTCTACAGCTTAAAGGAGAACCAGAGATAATTTCTATTTCTACCATGCCTGCATGTATAGCACACAGATTGACAAACTCTTTAAAAACAATTGGTAACAGCGATAATCGATTATTTTCCGCCATAATATAAATCATATTTTTACCAAAAATATCAATTTGCTTTTTTCGATAATCTTCACAAATAGCAATAAATATATTTGATAATTTTTTTGATTCTAAATATCTAAAAAATAAAGATCGCACTAAACTATGCTGACTTATCTTAGAAAACAAATCAAGCATTGATTCCCATTTTCTTACATTTTTATATGCTATAGCTACATTAAATATAGCCACTGCATATATATGGGAAATGACAACCTCATTAGGCATTTAATCCTCATACGATAATGTATTAATGATCTTATTTATAATATTTCTATCAACTAATTCATTTATAGAATGTTCTATAATCTTCTCTGCTCCCTCAATTGCAATCTTACTTATTTGTTTTCTCAATTCATCAGTAACACATTTTTTCTCATAAAGGATCTGTTTGCGTGCTTGAGATAAAATTCTATTTTGCTCTTTTTCTGCCTCATGTTTAGCTTCATCAATTATTTGTATTTTGCATTTATTTGCTTGTTGTATAATGTCTTGAGCTTTAATCCTAGCCTGTGTTAAGCAAAGCAAGGCTTTAGCATGAGCGCGTTCAGATTCAATTTTGGTATGGTTAGCAGAAGTTAAATTATCGGAAATTTCTTTTTGACGTTTTTCAATAGCAGACATAAATGGATACCATACGTATTTCATGCAAAACCAAACAAATAAAACAAACGAAATAGACTGACCCAATATTGTTGCATTAATATTCACAGTATCAATCCCAACATCTAATAATTAATAGAAAATAATATATCCATAAATTTTAATTGTTAAACCGCAGAAAACATTACATATAAACCAAGGCCTACAGTAATCATAGGTATTGCATCAACTAATCCCATAACAATAAAAAACTGAGTACGAAGAATAGGAATAAGATCTGGCTGACGCGCAGCACCTTCTAAAAATTTACAACCCAAAACACCAATACCAATGGCCGCTCCAATTGATGCTAATCCCATCATTATTGCCGCAGCCATATACAACATATCACAATTTAAATGTTCCATAAAACCTCCTATCTACAATCTTGTGTGTTATATAGTATCTATTTCAACATGGATCATGAGCTGTAGACAAATAAATTACCGTCAATACCATAAAAATAAAAGCTTGTAATATAATAATTAAAATATGAAAAACAGCCCAAGGCAAGCTTAATGCCCATTGGCCCCACCATGGTAACAATCCAGATATTAAAATAAAAATCAACTCTCCAGAATACATGTTGCCGAACAATCTAAGACTAAGTGATACTGGTTTAGACAATAAACTAATAATTTCAAGAATCAAATTCACAGGAATACACAATGGATGACTAAACGGATGGTATATTAATCCTTTAATAAATCCACGAATACCATTAGTATAAATGTTATAATATACAATAAGTATAAACACATTTAAAGCTATTGAAGAAGTTATGTTTATATCAGCAGACGGCACAACACGTAAGAAAGGCAACCCAAATGTAAGTTTCGCTATATAAGGTAATAAATCTATAGGAAACAAATCCATAGCATTCATTAAGAAAATCCAAACAAAAATAGTCATAGATAACGGCGCTATTAATTTATTTTTACCATGAAAAATGTCTTTTACATTATTATCAACAAACAATATTATCAGTTCCATAAACGTTTGTATTTTTGTAGGAACACCACAAGTTGCAATTTTGGCAATACGCCCAACGATCAACAAAAATACAACGGCTAACAGTGTTGAAAAAAATATAGAATCTACATTTAACACCCAAAAAGAGGAAATCTTTTCTGCATCCATCCATAAAAAAGTATTTAAATCAAATTGTAAATGATGCAAATGATGCCCAATATATTCCTGAGAAGTGTTTTTTATTGCTAACATAAACCACCTTTCAAAAACATTATTACTTTCCATACATCAGAAAATTTTCTAATACTCTTATTTAATATTAATTATATCTTGTGATATATAGCCAATTATAACAGTATATAGCACACTAAAATAGGATCTTATAAACCTTTACTATTTCAAATAAAATACCCAAATTCAATTTTTGAATAAAACTAAATATCAACAAAAGCCCCAAACGCCGATTTACTTAAATAAATCAATGATCATCGCGACATACTGAAATCAATTATACGAAATACATGAAATTAATTAACTTTTTATAATAGTACGCTATATACATATCAAAAACAAATAATAAACAATATAACTCTCCACTACAAATATTAATTAAACATCTATTTTCTATAGATTACACAACATTAACACTCCACCATCCTGCTAAATAAACCTCAGCATAATCTTCTTTCTTTTTACATATCTAAATATAAATTAAATCAACTCAAACCATATACGTAAGTATCATTTCTCTATAAAATAATTCATAAAATCATATACTATCTTTCTCATCTCAGTGTTATACGCTAAAATACTAAACGTCTAAAATGCACAAGTAGTGTTTTTTATGTTAATATGACGTTATTATCATTTAACGTAATTAACATGTGCCATGACCCAACAAACCCTTTTTCTTCAACCAAACTAACAAATTAGAAATAGCCGCAGGAGTTACACCAGAAATTCTAGAAGCCTGTCCAACCGAATAAGGCTTATAATCATTAAGTTTATCGATTACTTCTTTAGATAATCCAGAAACAACATTAAAATCTATGTCAGTTGGTAGTAATATATGCTCATTACAAATACGCCTTTCTATTTCCTTTTGTTGATGACGAATATAGCCCTCATACTTTATTTGAATTTCAATTTGTTCAAATACCTGACGATCCGACACAAACGAACTAAACACTCTTAACTTAGATAAAGTTACATAATTAACTTCTGGCCTTCTTAATAACTCTTCACCATTAACTTCATATGTTAAAGGCGTCTTAAGAAAATTATTTAACTGTTTAGCATCTGTACTATATGGAAAAATATAAACATTACGTAATCTCTGACGTTCTTTTTCAATACTTTCTTTTTTTAAACAAAAATTTTTCCAACGTAACTCATCTACTAGGCCTAATTGTCGCGCAATTGCAGTTAATCTTAAATCAGCGTTATCTTCTCGTAAAGACAAACGATATTCAGCGCGTGACGTAAACATACGATAAGGTTCTTTTGTTCCATATGTACACAAATCATCTACAAGAACTCCTAAGTATGCTTGATCTCTTCTAGGATACCATCCTTCTTTATTTTGAGAAAATCTAGCTGCATTTATTCCTGCTAATAACCCTTGGGCAGCTGCTTCTTCATAACCTGTAGTACCATTAATCTGTCCAGAAAAAAACAAACCAGAAATAAATTTACTTTCTAATGTTAATTTTAAATCACGAGGATCAAAAAAATCGTATTCAATTGCATACCCCGGTCTGATTATATGAGCATTTTCTAATCCTTGAATCGATTTAATCATTTGTATTTGCACATAAAATGGCAAACTCGTGGAAATGCCATTAAGGTATATTTCAGGCGTTGTTAACCCCTCAGGTTCCAAAAAAATTTGATGAGCATTACGATCTGAAAAACGCGTTATCTTATCTTCTATAGATGGACAATAACGAGGTGAAATCCCTTCTATTAATCCTGCATGTATAGGGCTTTGATTTAAATTTGATCTAATTATTTCATGTGTTTTATCGTTGGTATATGTAATATAACAAGGCACTTGTTTAGGGTGTTGTTTTTCAGATCCTATAAATGAAAATATAGGAACAGGACTATCACTATATTGTGCTTCTAAAGCATCAAAGTTTATCCCTTTACTATGCACACGAGGAGAGGTGCCTGTTTTCAAACGACCAACTCTTAAAGAAAATTCTTTTAATCGTTTAGATAACACTGAGGATGATTCTACGTCTCCAGCGCGACCACCTCTGAAGTTATTCATTCCAATATGAATCTTACCATTCAGAAACGTCCCTGTTGTCAATACAACAGATGTAGCACTAATTTTCATTCCTATTTTTGGAATAAAAACTCCAACAATTTTATTTTTGTTAATTATTAAATCCTCTACTGAAGCCTGAATAATTAGTAAAGACTCTTGATACTCAAGAGTATTACGTATTATTTGACGATATAATATTTTGTCTGCTTGTGCACGCGTTCCTCTAACAGCAGCCCCTTTGCTTCTGTTAAGTATTCTAAATTGAATGCCTGCGTTATCTATAGCACATGCCATCGCTCCACCCATTGAGTCAATTTCTTTTACTAAATGGCCTTTTCCTATACCACCAATAGCTGGATTACAAGACATCTGCCCAAGTGTATCAATATTATGCGTAATTAATAAAGTATTGCATTTCATTCTAGCAGAAGCTAACGCCGCTTCTGTTCCGGCATGACCTCCCCCAACAACAATAACATCAAAGTGAGTCGAATAAAACATACATTGACCTCATTACACAAATAATACTTGTTGTATTAGAACGATTTCGTATCAACAAAAATTTTTCAATAATATTAGCATCTAAATACTTATGCAAAGACAGAACAACAATAAATTTCATCCAAATATGTACCATAAATTATATACACTGTAATGAAAATAACCCTATATTTCAAAAATACATTATCACAATACTAATATGCAATATTATTTACTCAACAATACCGTTGTAATAATTGTATTTAAAAGGATTAAAAAATTCAACTACAAAAAATAATTAAATATTTATTTATATAGAAACTAAAGCGATATTATTACTTGGCAATTACACAATAATTATTTTAATCATAGTATATACTGTTACGGAATGATTAAAAATTGCAATATTGATAATTGGTATCGTATATATTGTAAAAATAAAAAGTTGATAAATTACTATTATTTGATAATTTTTTGATTACTGTGTAAATACATAGAAATACTTGAATAAACATTCTTAATTATGCTATTGTGACAAAAATAGTTCACATTATACAAATCTCTACTCTATGAGTCACCACACATTATGTTAATAATAACAAACAATTTCAATAACAAAATAATTAATATACGCCATCATATTATTGATGGTTGAAGTTATAAAAATGATATAGTTTCTATTATATATTACAATAGGCTTGTAGCTCAGGCGGTTAGAGCGCACCCCTGATAAGGGTGAGGACGGTGGTTCAATTCCACTCAGGCCTATCATTATTGATACGTTACTTTATTAGGGGCCTTTCATCTCATTAAAAAATACAGAAATATTCATTTACTATACAAATAGATCTTGATAGACTACAGTAGTACTGGATTTTCTATATAATCGCATTTATTAGTACTAATTCCACTTTTTAATTTAACTATACATACGCGTAGTCGTGTCTACTGACACAAAATCAACCGTTTTAGCTATAATTTAATGTCTGTATTCTATACAGATGCGTTAAAAATTTTTAATTTTCATTAAAACTTATTTTATTTTTACGACAAAGGATGGAAATTGTAGTATGTGTATATAGACGAAATAATAAATCATATAAAATTAAATAAATTTTGTACATATATATCAAAGATCGTAACACTATGCCAGTTCGGGTATTAGATAAATTGCCTGCGGTAAAATTTTTGCAAAAAGAAGATATTTTTGTTATGCAAAAATCACAAGATATTTTTCAAGAACTCCATTCCTTAAAAATATTAATTCTTAATTTAATGCCAAAAAAAATTGAAACAGAAAACCAATTCTTACGATTATTATCAAATTCTCCTTTACAAATTGATATCCAACTACTACGCATAGACGACCGCATTCCTAAAAATACACCTGTTGAACATTTAAATAGTTTTTATTGCAGTTTTACAGATATTCAACATCAAAATTTTGATGGTTTAATTGTAACTGGGGCTCCCCTAGGACTAATTGATTTTACAGATATAACCTTTTGGCCACAAATCAAGAAATTATTTTTATGGGCAAAAGAGCATATTACCTCAATATTATTTGTTTGTTGGGCTACACAGGCAGCTTTAAAAATATTATATAATCTTCCTAAATTTATCCGAAAAAAAAAATTAGTAGGAATCTATCAACATAACACTATAAATTCTCATGTACTTTTAACAAAAGGATTCGACGAAATATTTGCAGCGCCTCATTCTCGTTATTCAGATTTTCCAAAAAATTTGATTTATCAAAACACAGATTTAGAAATCTTAGCAGAATCTGATGAAGCCGGCGTATATTTACTTATTAGTCAAGACAAACGTTTAATATTTGTTACGGGGCATCCAGAATATGATGCGCTTACTCTATCTAAAGAATATTATAGAGATAAAAAATTAGGGCTAAATCCAACATTACCAGATCATTATTTTCCTAAAAATAACCCTAATTTAATTCCTAAAATAAATTGGAGAAGCCATGCATATTTATTATTTTCCAATTGGTTAAATCATTATGTATATCAAATGTCACAAAATACTTAATTTCATTTAAATAAAATGAATAAAAGAATAATGATTTCATATTTTAAACCATTTATTACAAAAGCTAAGTTTTAGGTTGTTTATTGTGATTAATAAATTGTAATTAATATATGTATGCTTCCTATGTATATAATTACGCTAATAATATATTTTCCAAAATATATCTCATTGAGATAAAAAACGTAATTTAATTAAATATAAACAAATACAATAAATTTAATTCAAAAATAAATAATTATTTAATATGTTTTAACCTCCATAATCATAAATTTTAATTATATTGATATCTATTAAAATATGATATTATTATTGTCACTGCTATATTGGCACAATATAGCAGTGACAATAATAATATTTAACTGAAAGTTGATTTTAGACTTCTATTTCTATTTATTTATTTTTACAATAAAATGCGGAATGAATGATGAAAAACATAAATCCTACTCATACACAGGCCTGGAAGCATCTAAAACAACATTTTTATGACATGCAGAATATATCAATCAGTGATTTGTTTAATCAAGATAAATACAGATTTAGTCATTTCTCTAAAACATTTGATAACGAAATTTTAATTGATTATTCGAAAAACTTAATTACAAACAAAACCATTACTAAACTGATATCTTTAGCTATAGAATGCGATCTTGTAGGAGCGATCTCAGATATGTTTCACGGTGAAAAAATTAATTATAGTGAAGATCGCTCTGTATTACATATAGCTTTAAGAAACAGAAAAAATACACCTATTTTAGTGAATAAATTGGATGTAATGCCACAAATAAATGCAGTGTTAGAAAAAATGAAACAATTTTGTAATCGTATTATTCAAGGCAGTTGGACAGGATATACAAATAAAATGATTACAGACATTGTTAACATAGGAATTGGAGGCTCCAATCTTGGTCCTTATATGGTAACTGAAGCATTAAAACCATATAAAAACCATTTAAATATGCATTTTGTTTCTAATATAGATGGAACTCACATTTCTGAAACATTAAAATGTTTAAATCCAGAAAATACATTATTTATAATAGCATCAAAAACTTTTACTACTCAAGAGACTATGACTAATGCACACAGTGCACGTAATTGGTTTTGTAAAGCTACTCCTAATAAACAACATATATCTAAACATTTTATAGCATTGTCTACAAATACTATTGAGGTTTGTGAATTTGGTATTGATCCATCAGAAAACATGTTTGAACTTTGGGACTGGGTAGGTGGCCGTTATTCGTTATGGTCATCTATTGGTTTATCTATAATGCTATCATTGGGGGTTAATAATTTTGAATTGTTGTTGACAGGAGCCCATGCCATGGATATGCATTTTTATCACACACCTTTAAATAAAAACCTGCCAGTAATTTTAGCGCTTATTGGTATTTGGTACAATAATTTCTTTAAAGTAGAAACCGAGGCAATTTTTGCTTATGATCAATATATGCATCGTTTTACGGCGTATTTACAACAAGTAAACATGGAATCTAATGGCAAATGTATAGATCGTAATGGATACCCTATTACATATCAAACTGGTCCTATCATATGGGGAGAACCTGGAACTAACGGACAACATTCGTTTTATCAACTGCTTCATCAAGGCACTAAAATGATTCCATGTGATTTTATAGCACCAGTAGTAAGCCATAATCCCGTATCTGATCATCATGAAAAATTAATATCAAATTTTCTTGCTCAAACTAAAGCATTAGCTTTTGGGAACACGCATGAAAAAATATTGCAAGAATCTAAAACATCTAATAAATATTATAAATCCAAACAACATGCAGTCCCGTTTAAAATATGCAAAGGAAATAACCCCAGTAATTCCATTTTAGTTAGAAAAATTACTCCTTATACTTTAGGAGCTTTAATTGCTTTATATGAACATAAAATATTTACACAAGGTGTCATCTTTAATATTTACACCTTTGATCAATGGGGAGTAGAACTAGGAAAAAAACTAGCTAATAGCATTCTATCAGAATTAAAATGTGAAAACATCATTCCTAATAACCACGACAGCTCGACTCATGGTTTAATCAATTATTACAAATCCTGGCGTAACTAACATAATTCTTTCATTATAAAACCACCTATTCATTCGCTATTTATACATATGTAACAAACTAATTGTAACAAAGATTATGTGTAATTATTATTAAATAGTAAGATACTTTTTAATCTTAACTGGCATTTTGTTTAGTTTTTATTTTATCTATAAATTTTACAATTTTCTTACAAAAAGATAGCATACAATACTTTGAGTAGTTTTTTTTCGATATAAAAACCAATAACTAGGAATTATATTGACATTAAAAATATTTTTATTTTTTGAAGTTTCTATGTAAATCCAAGATTCTTTTTTAAAAAGATTATACCGTTCTAATAAAAAAATAACCTCAGGTATAATAACATTATCCTGAAAGGGAGGATCTAAAAAAATCACATCATAAGCAGCAATTGCTCGTCGTAACCAAGAACGACAATCAGTATATATTACTTCACTGTTGTACTCTAAAAAAGACCGTATAATTGTCATCAATGCTGTGATACACATATATTTATTATCTAAAAAAGTTACTTTATTAGCTCCTCTAGACAATGATTCTAAACCTAATGCACCGCTTCCAGCAAAACAATCTAAACAGATAGCACCAGAAATAATAGGAGCTAGCCAGCTAAACAGCATTTCACGTATACGATTAGTAGTTGGACGTACATTAGCGCACTGAATAATAGGTATTTTACGCCCTTTCCATTTACCTCCAATAATTCTAATTTTCCCAACAGCACTGAATCGTGATTTATTTTTAGACATATACTGTATCTCTTACACGATAAAATAAGTAGCTCATGGTAATTCTAATCTTTTAATGTAAAACATCTACCGTCAGAAATAATACTAGCTTTATGTTCTTCTGATAAAATCTAACTATTTAGACATGGACTTATATGTTCTACACATTATAAAAAATTATAGATTATATTTATAATTATAACGTACAATAACTTAATATCTTCATACCCTATAACTCATGATTTGTTATGTTATTAGTTAACCATACCTAATACTTAAAATTAATCAATAATATTGAATATATTGTATTCTTATAAAGAACGACATAAAACATTTTATCTACATAAATAATTTATTTTTAAAAATTTTCTATAAGACTCAAATATATTTCTGTTGCTTACGTAAGTCATTATTAATTAATTGTAAGTATTTCAAAAAATATAAAACAAAAGTAGCATTTAATATACTAACAATAACGAAGGGCCAGTACATATGAACTATAAATATAATTTTTTTAATAGATTAAAACAGAGCTTATTAAATACTCGAAAAAAATTAGGTGACAACATAACAAAATTGGTTCGTAACAAAAAAGTTGATGTCGATATATTAAACAATATTGAAAATAAGTTATTGGTTGCTGATATAAGTACACAAACTACTCAAAAAATTATCAATAATTTAAAAAATTATATTAACCTTCATGCTAATTGCAATAACAAATCTTTTTATGATACATTGCGTGATGAAATATTGAACATACTTATATCTATCGATAAACCATTACTTATAGAAGAAAGAAAACCATTTATCATATTAATGGTAGGAGTTAATGGTGTTGGAAAAACTACTACTATTGGAAAATTAGCATATTATTATCACTTAAAAAATAAATCTGTAATGTTAGCGGCAGGAGATACCTGTAGAGTAGCAGCAACAGATCAATTGGAAATTATGGGAAAACGTAGTGGTTGTGTTGCAGTAATAAAAAATAATACTACTTCCGATCCTGCCTCGGTAATTTTTGATGCCGTTAAAATGGCTAAAATGAAACTTGCTGATCTGCTGATTATAGACACTGCGGGTAGATTACAAAATAAAATCTATGCAATGGAAGAATTAAAAAAAATTATTAGAGTTATAAAAAAAATTGATATAGAAGCGCCTCATGAAACTATGCTAGTTCTTGATGCTAATATCGGACAAAATTCTATCAGCCAAGTACGCATTTTTAATGACGCAATCAAAATTACAGGATTAATTATGACCAAATTGGACGGAAGTGCTAAAGGCGGCGCTCTCTTATCTATCGCTGACCATTTTTCTATTCCAATACGATATATTGGAATAGGACAAAATATCGATGACTTTCAACCATTTGAACCACACAATTTTGTTGAAGCTATTTTTAAAAAATAAACTTAATGATCAACCACTACGTCTAATTTATATAAATACTTATTTAAAACAAAATATTTATATTAAATAACAAAAATCTCTTTACAGGTAATTATTATGACATAATGTTATTAATATCTATTATACTTTTACGGATGTTTTCTAAAAATTATTCGATTTTAAAAAAGTAAAATACCAATTACAATTAATTTAAAGCAAAATCTTAACATATACTAGGGCATTAATAAAGAAGTAAATTAAAACTGCAAAAGCCATCATTACTCACAATAATTATATAGATAAATCCGCTAATGTATGTGTATAAAAATTTTTATTCTAAATATAAAATACACATCGTTAATCATTATCGATGTTAACTTAAAAAGATTTATATTCCTTACTACAACCAGATTGTAGGCCATATGATATCATTAGGAACAATATTTATTTATTGATAATAAGTAACTTTTACGGTACTTTAATGTCATGAAATTAATAATACAAATTCATGATGATTCTATTATAAATATGTTGTGCTATGTATAGGATGCATAGATATTCCTTTGAATATAACAGAATTATTTTATACTTAGTTTCATGTATATCCTGTATTGCATGATATAATCGTCTGTATACATGTAATCGTTTTAGGAGAATAAATGCCTAAAAATATGCAAAATAGTATAACTTTAGTTCCCCAAGGAACTTTAGAAGCATATATAAGAGCGGCCAATTCCTATACTCTTCTGACTTCAAAAGAAGAGCGAGCATTGGCTGAGCGATTATATTATCATGGAGATTTAGAATCAGCAAAAAAACTTATTGTATCGCATTTAAGATTCGTCATTCATGTTGCTCGCAATTATTCCGGCTATGGATTACCACAGGCTGATTTAATACAGGAAGGTAATATTGGTTTGATGAAAGCTGTACGTCGATTCAATCCGGAATTAGACGTTCGTTTAGTATCATTTGCTGTGCACTGGATTAAATCAGAAATCCATGAATATGTTTTAAAAAACTGGCGTATTGTAAAAATAGCTACTACTAAAGCACAGCGCAAACTATTTTTTAATTTAAGAAAAGCTAAACAACGTTTAGGTTGGTTTAATGCAGGAGAAATAGAAATAGTTGCGAAAGCATTAAACGTAACTAGCAAGGACGTGCGCGAAATGGAATCTCGTATGGCAGCACAAGATATGACTTTTGAACAATCTTCAGATGAAGATAATCGAGGAGTAATAGCACCTATACTATATTTACAAGATAAAATAATCACTTCTAACGAAGAAAATGAGTGGATAGATCAAGTTAGTGATAAGCTAAACACAGCTATAAATGCCCTGGATAAACGCAGTCAACATATTATTCGTGCGCGATGGCTAAACGTAGATAATAATAAAAGTACATTACAAGAATTGGCCAATCAATACGGTGTTTCTGCGGAACGAGTACGTCAATTAGAAAAAAACGCCATGAAGAAAATGAAATTAATAATACAGAACTAATTAATTTTTATAAATGTCATTTATAAAAACACAAACTATTAAACATATATTTATAAAAATTTTAGTTACTTGACTATATATATAATCATTTGATACTATTACCATGGATGAGGCACTTAAATTATCTAATACAATATATTATACTCAGTAACTAATTAATAATACTATATATAATCAAATGTTGGTTTAATTAAAAATTAATTTAATAGCCATTGAATGAACTGTTGATATCAACAATAATCTTTGAAAATATTTTTATTTTCATTCTTGAAACCCACTGTATATAACTAAAGATAGATCATGGAGTAAATTATGACAACTGTCGGTCATACATTAGGATTTCCTCGTATTGGCTTACATAGAGAACTAAAGTACGCTCTAGAAAATTATTGGAACGGAAAAATACAAGAATATGAATTATTAGAAATAGGCCGTACATTGCGTATTCGTCATTGGAAACAACAGAAAGATTCTGGTATAGACTGGATTCCAGTAGGTGATTTTGCATGGTATGATCATGTTCTAACGACCAGTTTAATGCTTAATAATATTCCAAATAGACATCGCGTTTTCCAGGAAAAAATTACTTTAAATACGCTATTTAAGGTAAGCCGAGGTTATTCTTTAAATAACAAGCTGATACCTCCTTCAGAAATGAAAAAATGGTTTAATACAAATTATCACTATATAGTTCCCGAATTTATCCAAACTCAAGAATTTAAATTAAATTGGACTCAATTATTTGATGAAATAGATGAAGCTTTATCATTAAAATATAAAATAAAACCGATACTACTTGGGCCAATTAGTTATCTTTGGTTAGGAAAAGTAAAAGGAAAACAATTTGATCGATTATCATTACTACCTGCTCTATTATCAGTATATCAAGATATATTGAATATTTTTTCAAAAAAGAACATTGATTGGGTACAAATTGACGAACCCATATTAGTTTTAGAGCTTCCATCAAAATGGTTAGAAACATATTTGAATGTGTATGAACAACTCCATGGTAAAGTTAAATTATTACTAACCACTTATTTCGACAGTATATATCATCATCTAAATACTATTAAACAACTTAAAATAGATGGTTTACATGTAGATCTAGTTTCTGGTCCTGATGATGTTCCTTTAATTCACACGCAACTACCAAAACATTGGATATTATCAGCAGGAGTAATTAACGGACGTAATATATGGAAAACTAATCTACATTATTGGTTCAAAAAATTATCCCCTTTAGTAGAAGAACGTAAGATATGGATAGGCTCTTCTTGTTCCTTATTACACAGCCCTATTGATCTAAATATAGAAAAAAAATTAGATAAACATATCACAGAATGGTTTGCTTTTGCATTGCAAAAATGTTCTGAAATAAAAATGTTATGCACTGCTTTAAATTCTAAAAATAAAAATAACTCAACATATGAAGAAAATATACTTAATGAATATTATGTTGCTAACAGTTTAAGATCTCACTCTGCTACAGTTCATAATATACAAGTTAAAAAAAGACTCGAGCATATCAACAAAATTCCACACTCTCGATATTCTCCATACACAACACGAGTTATATTGCAGCATAAAAAGTTTAATTTACCATTATTTCCGACCACTACTATCGGTTCATTTCCTCAGACTGAAGAAATTCGTAAACTTCGCTCAAACTTTAAAAATAACCAAATCAATAAAAAAGATTATTGCGTTGGCATTAAAAACTATATTAAACAAATTATTGTGGAACAAGAAAAATTAGATTTAGACGTTTTAGTTCACGGAGAACCAGAGAGAAATGATATGGTAGAATACTTTGGAGAAAACTTAAATGGATTTGTATTTACTCAAAATGGATGGGTACAAAGTTATGGTTCTCGTTGCGTGAAACCTCCGGTAATTATTGGAGATATTAGTCGTTTAAAACCTATTACTACAAAATGGATAAGTTATGCCCAATCATTAACTAATAAACCAATAAAAGGTATATTAACTGGACCTGTGACTATCATGTCTTGGTCATTCCTACGTGAAGATTTACAATGTAAAACAATAGCGTTGCAATTAGCGCTGTCAATACGTGATGAAGTAATAGATCTAGAAAAATCTGGAATTCGAATAATACAAATTGATGAACCAGCTTTACGAGAAGGATTGCCTTTAAAACATTCTAATCAAAAAAAATATTTAGAATGGGCGATCAATGTATTTAGGATCACTGCATCATCTGTAAAAGATGATACCCAGATTCATACTCATATGTGCTATTCCGAATTTAGTGATATTATTCATGCAATTATAGAATTAGATGCAGATGTAATCAGCATAGAAGCATCTAGGTCAGATGAAAAAATATTAGAAACCATACAACATGCAATAACAAACTTAAATGAAATTGGCCCAGGTATATATGATATTCATTCCACAAATGAACCAACTCAGAATGATCTTATCGAAAAAATTAATCAATTGTTGAAATATATTCCAAAAAACCGTTTATGGATTAATCCTGATTGTGGACTAAAAACGAGATCATGGCCTGAAACTAAACGATCATTAAAAAATATGGTATCTGCGGTAAAAGTATTGCGTAAACAGTACTCATAAGTTATAACTAACAATTTTAATGATTTAATAATAAAACATCATAATAAAATAACTCAGCCCATTGAATTATTATAAAGTATATCTGTTAAATTTTTATTTAATAAATAATCATTAAAGAAATTTGAATTTATATTATTTGTATTCATAAAAATCAAAGAACTTTGAAAAAATCATAATTAGTTTTTAACTATAAAACAAACGTATAATCACTATCAACATAGTTAAGTAATAAAAATTTTATGTCTATAACTAACGCATTTCATTTAGGTTTAAAGATTAGTGATCTTCAAGGCGCAACTTTAGCTATTCTTCCGGGAGATCCTAACAGAGTTAAAAAAATTGCTTCGCTTATGAATAATCCAAAATATATTGCTAGCTATAGAGAATTTACTACTTGGTCCGCAAAAATTAATGGAAATACAATAATCGTTTGTTCTACAGGAATAGGTGGGCCATCCACTTCTATTGTAATAGAAGAATTGTCCCAATTAGGTATACGTACATTCTTACGCGTAGGCACTGCGGGTGCTATCCAAAAATATATAAAAATAGGAGACGTATTAATTGTAACTGCCGCCGTCCGTTGTGATGGAGCCAGTCAACATTTTGCTCCATTAGAATTTCCAGCAACAGCAGACTTATCATGTAGTATGGCATTAATTAAAGCTGCTAAAAAAATTGGCATTAAATCACATTATGGTGTGACTGTATCTTCAGATACGTTTTATCCCGGACAAGAAAGAAAAGATACATATTCTGGTCGAATTATTAAAAAATTGCGTGGTTCTATGGAAGAATGGAAAAACATGGGGGTCATGAGCTACGAAATGGAATCTGCAACATTGTTGACTATGTGTTTAACTCAAGGATTACGAGCAGGAGTTGTAACAGGTATTATCGTAAATCGCACACAACAAGAAACTCCAAATGTTATTTGGATGCGCAATGCTGAAAATATGGCGATCAAAGTTGTAATTGAAGGAGCTCACATTATTCTTACTGAAGGTAATAACTGCACATAATTAATTTAATTTTGATAACATTAACTATTAATTATTATTATTGTTTAAATTTTTGATTTAATTGATTATGACACAATTTAATTGATTTTAAAAAATTTTAATAAATATATTATTTTACAATAAAAATACTTTCATATGATTAAATATTTTTTATAGTAATAAATAATATGTTTTGAAACATGATATAATGTTAGGTAACTTAGATCTTTAAATTGTTCAAACATCATATATAATAGCTAATAGCAAATGACTGCTATAATATTTTTATAGTTATATTCCATAGTAGAGAATATATGACAATGATCCTATTTTACTTATATAATATAATTAGTATGTTAGTAGGTTCCTTAATTACTGGAATATTCTGTAAAATTATAGAAAAACGCTGTATTCAAAGATATAAAAATGACTGTACAGCTCACGAAAATACCTTATGTATAATTAAACAAAATTTAAAAAATGAATCTGATTTACGGCATGATATTGAACAAAAATTGCAAAACAAATCACAAATAGTATACGAACTACATGGGAAATTATCCACTACTGAAGAACGTTTAAAATTATTAGATTATTATCACCAAAAATCTGAGCAATTAAATCATGAATTACATATACAATTGAGTTTAAATCATACTCAAGAATTAAAACTACAAGAATTAAACATTCGTTTAGAAGAATATAAGCTTGCAACAGAAGAAAAGCAAAAGTTATTTATTGATAGTGAAAACCGATTAACTATGCAATTTGAAAATTTAGCGAATCGTATTTTTGAACAAAACGGATACAAGATAGATAAACAGAACCGAATAACCCTTGATAGAATATTATATCCATTAAAAGAACAATTAGAGGGTTTTAAAAATCAAATACAAAACAATTTTGAAAAAGAAGAACAAGCCAGGCATACTTTAACATATGAAATTCGTAATTTACATCAATTAAACGCAAAAATCACTCAGGAAACTATTAATTTAACACAAGCATTAAAAGGAAACAATAAAACCCAGGGTAGCTGGGGAGAAGTAATTTTAACTCGTGCATTAGAAGCTTCTGGCATGCGAGAAGGTCATGAATTTCATATACAAGTCAGTATAAAACAAACAAATGGACATAGATTACAGCCTGATGTCATTATCCATTTACCCCAAGGTAAAAATGTAGTAATTGATTCCAAAATATCTTTAGTGGCCTATGAACGTTATTTCAATAGCAATAATGAAGAAGATCGACAATTGGCTATAGCTGACCATGTACATTCATTGCGTGCGCACATAAAGTCATTAAGTAAAAAAGATTACCAAAAATTATTTGGATTAAACACATTAGATTATATTTTAATGTTTGTTCCTATTGAATCTGCTTTTATGTTAGCTATTGAAAAAGAAGTATCATTATTAACTGATGCCATGCGATATAATATCATGTTGATTAGTCCTACAACGTTGTTGATTGCTTTGCGTACTATTAATAATCTGTGGCGCTATGAGTATCAAAATTGTCACTCAAAAAAAATTGCTGATAAAGCTGGGCGTTTATATGATAAACTACGACTGTTTATGGATGACTTAAACAAAATTGGTCTATATCTGAATAAAGCAGAAGTTATTTACAACGCAGCGAAAAATAAATTTTCTGAAGGAAAAGGTAATATTATAAGTCAAGCAGAAAGTTTTAGAGCACTTGGGGTACAAATAAAACAACCAATTATTACTAATGAGACCCCTCCTCATTCTATATTTTTATGTGATAAACAAAATAATCCTTCTTATAATCCATCTGATTTTGAAGATAATATCACCCAAAATACATGTCATGAATCTTTAACGAACTCTTGATGAAATACATCTAAAATATACAAATTAGTAAAATCCAAATACTTATTTTATTAAATTTTCAATAAATAAAAATCTAACGAAGGTATTACAATAACAAATTAAATATGAATAATAAACACAAAAAAAATTTGACTCATTTTGGCTTTCAAGAAGTCCCCAAAAATAAAAAAACATTACTAGTATCTAAAATCTTCCATGATATAGCGTCAAAATATGATTTAATGAATGACTTAATGTCCTTCGGTATACACAGAATGTGGAAACGATGCATGATTCATCACAGTACAGTGTATACCGGACAAAAAGTGCTAGATCTAGCCGGAGGCACAGGAGATTTAAGTATTAAATTTTCACGATTAGTTGGCAATTCAGGAATAGTAGTATTAGTAGATATCAATGATTCTATGATAGATATAGGACAAAAAAAATTGCGTAATTTAGGTATATTAAATAACGTGATATATGTGCAGGCTGATGCTGAAGCTTTGCCTTTCCCTGACAATACTTTTGATTGTGTCGCTGTTTCTTTTGGTTTACGTAATTTTACAAACAAGGAACAAGCATTATTTTCAATACATAGAGTTCTAAAATCTAAAGGTAAAGTACTCATTTTAGACTTTGGAGTGCCTATTTTTAAAATATTAAATACAATATATGATTTATATTCATTTCACGTCTTACCCAAAATAGGTGAGTTAATAGCTCAAAACGCTAATAGTTATCGCTATCTTGTAGAATCTATTCGTATGCATCCAGACCAGGAAACTTTGAAAAATATGATGATGCAAACAGGATTTAATAATGTTAAATATTTTAATATGACTTGCGGAATTGCAGTATTACATTGTGCACATAAATATTAAAACAATATATTTATATTAATAAACTATTAAAATCAATTTTTAATTATCTTATTAATCATCACCAAAATGATAGACAATCATGTTAAATTTTAAAAAATTATTCCGCATAACACCACAATATCTGACTATTTTATATCTTAATAAGAAACTATTGCATACTTTCAGTATTAAAAAAAATTATATTGTATAATGCAGATATACTGCAACATTTATTGTTACTTTTGATAAATATATAGTGCAGAATATAAAAATATTAATTTAATAAATAACAGTAATTTATAATTGATTATAATATATTTAATAAAACATTTAGATGATATCTGGTTATATATTACTAATTTTGTTTTATTTACATTAACGGGTCTTATTAAAAAATAAATCATATGATCCAATATTTCTAAGTTTCTACTATTACAAAAATGGATATTGTTCATATTGAAAGTGTTAAATTATAATTATTAATGATCAACAGACACTCATACTAAAAGTACACTAGAATTATTGCAGTTTTCTTAAATATACCTAAAATATTTATCTAATTATTTAAACAAATTATAGGAAATTTAATGTTTGTTGATGAATTATATCGATTTTATTACATAATTAAAACAATACTAAATTATGGATTAAGTGATTTCGTTCCTACCCATCGATTAATTTTCCCATTAAGAATAGGAAGTAGATTTTTTTTACGTATTTTAAATAAACATTACCAACTAACTTTAGGAGAACGATTTCGTTTAGCATTGCAAGAATTAGGTCCAATATGGATTAAATTAGGTCAAATGCTTTCTACTCGTCGTGATATTTTCTCAGATTCCATTGCTGATCAATTATCAATGCTGCAAGATCGCGTGGTGCCTTTTGACGGTATCCTTGCTAAAACATATATAGAACGTGCTATTGGCAATCCACTAGAAACATGGTTTAAAGATTTTCAAGAAATACCATTGGCATCTGCATCTATTTCACAAGTACATGCCGCCAGATTTAAGAAAACCAATAAAGCTATAGTAATCAAAGTTATTCGTCCAGGTCTCTTGCCTATTATTAAAACAGATATACGTTTAATGCATAGATTAGCTAATTGGATTTATAAATTTCTCCCAGAAGGACGAAAATTTAAGTTTTCAGAAGTGGTTTCAGAATATGAAAAAACCCTTTTTAACGAACTTAATCTATTAAAAGAAGCAGCCAATACTATTCAATTACGAAGAAATTTTAAAAACAGTCAAATATTATACATACCTAAAGTATATGTAGATTTTTGCAGCGAAAAAGTTATGGTTATGGAGCGTATTTATGGCATATCCGTATATGATATAGTTGCATTAAAGAAACAAAGAACTAATATGAAATTATTGGCAGAACGCGGGATAGAAATATTCTTTACTCAAGTATTTAGAGATAGTTTTTTTCATGGAGACATGCATCCTGGTAATATATTCATTAGTTATAAACATCCAGAAAATCCAAAATACATTAGTATTGATTGTGGCATTATTGGATCTTTAAATAAAAAAGATAAATACTATTTAGCAGCAAATTTTATCGCATTTTTTAATCGCGACTATCGTAAGATAGCCGAATTACATCTTGACTCGGGCTGGGTACCCATCAATACTAACATTGAAGACTTTGAATGTGCGATGAGAACAGTATTTGAGCCAATTTTTGAACAACCTCTAGAAAATGTTCCTTTTAGTAAAATATTACTATATTTGTTTAATACTGCACGATGTTTTAATATGGAAATACAACCTCAATTAATCTTACTACAAAAAACTTTATTATACGTTGAAGGAATAGTAAGGCAACTGTATCCTCATTTAGATCTTTGGAAATCTGCTAGACCTTTTTTAGAAAAATGGATGCAAGATCAATTAAAGTTTTCAACAACAATATGTAATTTGGCAGACAAAGTACCTCATTGGATAAATAAAATACCAGAATTACCCGCTATATTATCTAATGAATTTAAACGTTCTTGTATGCTACAAAAAAAAATAGAAATTTTGATAACAGAGTTAAAAACGCAACGAACTAATCAAAGTCAAGCATTATTTTTATTTGGCGTTGGAGCAACATTAATTACCAGCAGTATTTTCTTGTGTATACAAGATAAATATTTTAAAAATTTTTCTATTTTTTTATTTGTCACCGGAATATTCGTTTGGACAATTGGGTGGAAACGTATCATGCAGTAATTATTATCATTATTATTAACTTCATATCTAATTTTATTTCTAATAAAACATTATTTTTACAATTTAAAGAAATATCTTCATATTTATATTATAAAAAATAAAAATATTTTATATTCAATATAATTATTTTAACATTATAACAACTAAATATAGTTTTTTAAAAATTACTAATATAATTAAAATTTGAATTATTTTAAAAAATAATCTATTAATTGCAATATATAATGTATATTGTATATAATGAGTATCGTTGTAAAAGTAATACCAAATTAGGAACAATAATATAAATTTAATGCCTATCAAATATCATGAAATACAAAGATTTGCGTGATTTTATTAAAATTTTAGAGTATAAAGGAGACTTAAAAAGAATTACTCTTCCCATTAACCCTGATTTAGAGATAACAGAAATTGCTGATCGTACCATTAAATCTGGAGGACCAGCACTATTTTTTGAAAACCCTAAAGGATATACAATACCTGTTCTTTGTAATTTATTTGGTACTCCTAATAGAATAGCTTTAGGTATGGGCAAAGAAAATTTACCATCATTACGTGATGTTGGAAAATTACTTGCATTTTTAAAAGAACCTGAACTCCCAACAGGAATACGTGATTTTTTTTCTAAAATGCCTCATTTTCGTCATATTTTACATATGCCTATCAAGCGCGTAAGTACAGCTCCGTGTCAAGAAAATATTTGGTGTAATAAAGACGTAGATATTACACATATGCCAATAATGCGTTGTTGGCCTAAAGACATATCTCCTGTAATTACTTGGGGAATCACAATAACTCGTGGGCCAAAAAAAAGACGACAAAATCTTGGGATTTATCGCCAACAAGTACTATCTAAAAACAAAATTCTTATAAGATGGCTATCTCATCGTGGTGGAGCATTAGATTTTCAAGAATGGAATAAATATACTTCAGAAAAAAGATTTCCAATCACTATAGCATTAGGAGCTGATCCAGCTACTTTACTAGGAGCAGTAATCCCTATCCCTGATACATTATCAGAGTATGCTTTTTCCGGTCTATTAAGAGGCTATAAAACTGAAGTAATTAAATGCATTTCATGTGACTTGGATGTTCCAGCTAATTCTGAAATTATCTTAGAAGGATATTTAGAACGAGGCAAGACAGCAATAGAAGGTCCTTTTGGAGATCACACAGGGTACTATAATACTACCGCTCAATTTCCAATATGCACCATTACCCACGTTACTCAAAGAAATAATCCAATCTATCATTCTACTTATACTGGACGTCCACCCGATGAACCTGCGATGCTTGGAATGGCAATGAATGAAGTATTTATTCCTATAATACAGAAACAATTTCCAGAAATTATAGATTTTTATTTACCTCCTGAAGGTTGTTCATATAGATTAGCTATTGTAACCATAAAAAAACAATATATTGGGCATGCCAAGCGCATAATTTTTGGAATATGGTCTTTTCTAAAACAATTTATGTACACTAAATTTATTATTATATGTGACGACGATATTAATGCACGGGATTGGAATGATGTTATATGGGCAATTACTACACGTATGGATCCCGCTCGAGATTCGATAATAATAGAAAATACTCCAATTGATTACCTTGATTTTTCTAGTCCAGTTTCTGGATTAGGCGCTAAAATAGGTATGGATGCTACAAACAAATGGCCCGGAGAAACTGAAAGAGAATGGGGTATCCCAATTAAAATGCATAATACAGTACGACATCATATTGATAGTATTTGGGATAAATTAAACATATTTCATAAAAAAAAACAATAATAATGTAATTTTCCAAATGCAAAAACCATCATATCTTTATGATGACAAAATCACTATATACTCTGTTCTTTAATTAAAAACAGCATTTATATATAAAATATAAATTACTCTATACTTAATTAGATATCTTTCTATTGTGTATAACAATATTCTTTATAGTTAATGATTGATACTGTCCTAAAATTATCCCTGTATTTATTTATGTGACCATTTATATAAAATATTAAAATAATCTCAACTTTTTAAGTTTTTATATAAATCGTGCAAACATCTTAGTAAGAGTAAATAATTATTGTAAAAATATTTTTATTTATTACTACACTTAACTAATATAATAATTATAAAACCTATTAATTTACAATAAGCACACCAATTCTCATACATATCAAAATAATATTAGTATGATAATTAAGACCACACATCAACAAGTCAAAATAGAATATTATGGGATTATTAGGAGGTTGTATGAAAAAATTACATCTTATTTTGATAGTAATTTCTTTAACATTTTCATGCAAAAGCATTTCATCTGAAATTATTGAAGGAAAACAATACATTCTATTAAATAAACCTATTCATAATGCCCCTAAACTACTAGAATTTTTTTCTTTTTATTGCCCTCATTGTTATCAGTTCGAACAAATTTATCATATCTCAAACAATGTAAAAAAAACACTACCTAAAAACGTAAATTTTTATAAATATCATGTAAATTTTTTAGGTAATTTAGGAAAACAATTAACACACGCTTGGGCTGTGGCAATAGTATTAGGAATAGAAAACAAAATTAGTCCCATATTATTTATAGCGATACAAAAGCAACAATCTATCCATACCATAGAAGATATTCGTACAATATTTATTAAATCTGGCGTTAATGCAGAAGAATTTGATACTGCTTGGGATAGTATATTAGTAAAGTCTTTAGTATCAGATCAAGAACAGGCAGCAATAAATTTTCATCTCAGGGGAGTTCCATCGATATTTATCAATGGTAAGTATATGATAAAAAACGACAAATTGGATATATCATCAGTAAATGCCTATACGCAACAATTTTGTGAACTATTAAATTTACTCATAAATAAAACATAAAAATTTTATATATTTATGTAATTATCATACTATACATATACTCATTTAAGTTATATAACACAACTTCATTTAATTTTTATTATTTTATTATCTATGATAATATTGTTACCTGATAAATTTACTAAATAAGTATCCAGCATTCTTTAATCTTTTCTAAGATTAAATCATATATAAAATATCATTATGATTACAATTATAAATAATCCGATAATTTTAGTGGATGGTTCTTTTTATATACATCGTGCCTATCATGCATTACCACCATTAAAAACCAGTAATGGAGAAGCAGTATGGGTAATATATGGAGTAATCAACATGATAAAAAGTCTATTAGTGCGATATCAACCTGCTCATATGGTAATTGTTTTTGATACAATTGGAAAAACATTTCGTAACAACTTATTTGAAAAATATAAGGCTAATCGCATTAAAACCCCTAAAGATCTATTTACTCAAATAGATCCACTATGCAAGATAATACAAGCCATGGGACTGCCAACGCTTCAGGTACCTAATGTAGAAGCAGACGATGTTATAGGAACGCTAGCTATATCTTACGCACAATCAGGAAATCCTGTATTAATTAGTACAGGAGATAAAGATATGGCCCAAATAGTATCATCTAAGATAACTCTTATTAACACTATATCAAATATTATATTTACTCCCAAAGAAGTAGAAAAAAAATTTGGAATACCACCAGCATTGATAGCTGATTATTTAGCATTAACAGGAGATCGTTCGGATAATATTCCTGGTGTTCCTGGAGTAGGAAAAAAAACTGCACAAATATTATTAAAAAAAATAGGAAATTTAAAAACATTATATGAAAATTTAGATAGCATTGGTATATTGAAGATACGGGGCGCTAGGGCGATACAAAATATATTACAAATCAATAAAGAAATAGCATTTCTTTCTTATAAATTAACAACCATCAAAACAGATGTATCCTTAGATACTTCTGTTTATCAGCTAGCAAGACAACAGGCAAATATTGATACTTTATTATCATTATTTAAACGATATGAGTTCAAAAATTGGTTAATAGATTTAAAATCAAAAAAATGGTTGTATAAAGATATACGCTTAAATAAGCTATCGTCAAATCAATGCCTAAAAAGTACGTTTTTAAATCAAAAAAGTAATTTATTATTAGATTATGTCAAAGAAAAAAAAATTGTCAAAATAATACATGATATTAAAATGCTTTATCATTGGATTGAAAAAATTAAAATATCTAAATTCTTTATATTTAACATACATACAGATATGTTTAACGCTGCTACAGCTAATATTATAAGCATATGTTTATCTATAAATCCTGATGAAAGTGCGTTTATTCCTATAAACACTAATTTAATTAATAATCATCAAGGTTTTTTATATCTTGAAGAAATACTGTCAACGCTACAGCCAATTTTAGAAAATTCAGAAATAAAAAAAATTGGGCAACATCTAAAGTTTAGTTACGCTATATTTAAACGTTACAATATAAATTTAGTTGGTATGGCATTCGATGTCATATTAGAATTATACATATTGTATGGTACTTCCAATTATCAAGATATAAGAAATTTTTTAGATAAAGATACATTCAACGCTGTTATAGATTTTAAAAATAATTACCATAAAAATAGTATTATCTTAGACGCACATAATGTACAATCGCAATCTCTACATGCTGCTAAATTCATTAAATCCCTGTTCAATCTACATCATATTTTATGGCCAAAGATAAACACAAACAATAAACTAAAAAAAATATTTGAAGAAATAGAAATGCCTTTAATATCCATATTATCTCGTATCGAAAACTATGGCGTATTAATAGATAAAAAACTACTTAACGCTCATTCAATGGAATTAGATTCTCAACTCAATGCATTAAAACTGGAAGCGTATCAATTAGTAAATACTTCTTTTAATCTTTCTTCAACCAAGCAATTACAAGAAATATTGTATAGTAAACAAAGATTGCCAATTTTAAAAAAAACACCTACTGGCGCTCCTTCAACCAATGAAGAAGTATTAAAAATATTATCAAAAAAATATCCAATGCCAAAAATCATTTTACGGTATCGTAGTTTAGCTAAATTAAAATCTACTTATACTAATAAATTAATTACTATGATTAATAAGAAATCGAATCGAGTACATACCTCATATAATCAAACTAGAACTTCTACGGGACGTCTTTCTTCTACTAATCCAAATTTACAAAATATTCCAAATAGAAATTTGGACGGTAGAAAAATACGTCAAGCTTTTATTGCTCCAACAAATTTTTTAATTGTAGCTGCAGATTATTCACAAATAGAATTAAGAATAATGGCGCACCTATCTCAAGATATCAAATTAATTAATGATTTTCTCTCTGGAAAAGATATTCACACTACAACAGCTTCCGAAATATTTGTAACTGCATTACATTTAGTGACTAATGAACAAAGACATCAAGCTAAAACTATCAATTTTGGATTAATTTATGGAATGAGTGCATTTGGATTAGCACGTCAATTATCAGTAACATGTAAAGAAGCGCAAAAATATGTAGATCGTTATTTTAAACGGTATCCTGGAGTCATGAGATATATGAAACATATTCGAGAGCATGCTAATAAATATGGCTATGTATCTACATTGGATGGGCGAAAATTATATTTACCAGATATTTTTTCTTCTAATATTTCTCAAAAAAAAGGTGCTGAAAGAGCAGCAATCAATGCTCCTATGCAAGGAAGTGCTGCTGATATTATTAAAAAAGCAATGATATCTGTTGATAATTGGTTACAAAAAAATAAAATTCCAGCACGTATAATCATGCAGGTTCATGATGAATTAGTATTTGAAGTGCACCATGAAATCCTAGATCCAGCTGTGAAACAAATTAAAAAATTAATGGAAGAATGTTTTGTTATTGATGTCCCACTAAAAGTAGATATCGGTATTGGAAAAAATTGGGAGCAAGCACATTAATATTATTAAATTTAATGTATACATCATATAAATAATATATATATACAAATATTAAACACCAATTAAAACAACTTATTTACCATATATATTATACAATTTCTAAATATATAAAATATTATGTTGAATTTTATAGATATGTATTACGTTATTACTTCAATATTTTAGCCAATGATTAAGAGTAATTTTTAACAATTCTATTCCATGTTTCTTAACAGCAGAAAAGGGCGCAACTTGTATGCACGACGTTGTAAACCTTATATTCATGTCATGAATCATTTTTTGAGTTGTAACTTTCAAAATATTTCTAGAAATTTTATCTGATTTATTTAATAGAGTAAAAACCGGAACTTTCATAGAAAGCGCACTTTCAATTATTTTTTGATCTAAATTTTTTATAGGACGCCTAATATCCATGATTAAAATCAATCCTTTTAAATTCTCTCTCTTCTCCAAGTATTTGCATGCCACATCATGCCAATAATTTTTTCTTATGGTTATACCTTTAGCATAACCATAACCAGGAAAATCAATAAGACGAATGCCCGGTTTTACTTCAAATAAATTAATTAGTTTCGTACATCCTGGTGTTTTACTGACTTTGGTAAGTTTTTTTTGATAAGTTAGAGCATTAATAACGCTAGATTTCCCGCTATTAGAATAGCCAACAAAAGCCACCTCCATACCCATCTTTCCGTCAGGTAATTTACAAATTCCAGGCACACTTACTAAAAAATAAGTGATATGATAATTATATTTCATACATATATATTATGTATAATTATGGTAAAATGAAAATAAATTACTTAAATTTATATATTTAATTATAACAACTACCCTGTTTTACATTAATTATATGATGAGTCATCATATAATTAATGTAAAACTTTAAACACTATAATATAAATCAAATTCCACAGGATGCGGAGTAATATGTACTAACCTGATTTCTTCTTGACATAACAGAATATAAGCATTGATATAATCTTCACTAAAAACATCGCCTCGTGTCAAAAATGTATAATCTTCTGCCAAAGAATTCAATGCCTCATCAAAAGATGATGCCATACACGGAATAGATAATGCTTCTTTTTTAGAAATAGTATATAAATTTTTATCTATAGGTGCTCCAGGATGGACTTTATTAATAATTCCATCTAATCCAGCCATAAGCAACGCAGAAAAAGCTAAATAAGGATTAGCAGCTGGATCAGGAAAACGAATTTCAACGCGACATGATGCATCATTTTTTGATTTATTAATAATCGATGGAATCCGGATAGCGCTGGAACGATTACCAGCAGAATAAGTCAACATCACTGGAGCTTCATAATTTGGAACTAAACGTTTATATGAATTAGTAGTTGGATTAGTTATAGCATTTAATGCTTTAGCATGACGCAAAATTCCTCCAATATAAAATAAAGCTATATCAGAGAGATATCCATATTGTTCGCCTGAAAATAAGTTAACATCTTTTCTATGTAAAGATATATGACAATGCATACCTGACCCGTTATCATTTATAATGGGTTTTGGCATAAAAGTCGCAGTTTTACCAGAACTATGAGCAACATTATGTACTACATACTTATATATTTGTATTTCATCAGCTTTTTTGGTAAGAGTATTAAACCGGGTTGCTATTTCATTTTGTCCAGATGTTGCAACTTCATGATGATGAGCCTCTACAATTAATCCCATTTTTTCCATTATTAAAGACATAGTAGAGCGTAAATTTTGCGAAGAATCTATTGGAGGCACTGGAGCATATCCACTTTTTATTCTAGGACGATGACCTTTATTTCCGTCTTTATATACTTTACCGCTATTCCACGCCGATTCTCGATCATCAACTATCACATAAGACCCTGATTGTGTTGTTTCAAAACGAATGTCATCAAATAAAAAAAATTCTGGTTCAGGCCCAAACATTACAACATCAGCAATACCAGAATTATACAAAAACATTTCTGCCCGTTTAGCTATAGATCGTGGATCCCTATCATAATTTTTCATAGTACTAGGGTCGAAGATATCACAACGAATAATTACTGTAGTATTTTCATAAAATGGATCTATCACAAAGCTAGTGGGATCAGGCATTAAAATCATATCTGACTCATTAATATTTTTCCAGCCTTTAATAGAAGATCCGTCAAAAATCTTGCCATTATTAAATAAATGATCATCAACTTGCATTTTAGGGATAGTAATATGTTGTTCCTTTCCTTTTGTATCGGTAAAACGCAAATCAACAAATTTTATTTGTTTTTCATTAAGAATGGAAAAAATTTTTTCGATATCTGTCATATTTGATCTCTCAGCCATTATAGATCCCATGATAATACAGTCATAAAATAACACTTTAGAATTATTACTTATAAAAATTGTTGCTATCAATATCTTCTAAAAATTTATTTAATTTAAATATATCCGTGTTGGAATGATCATTGATATTATTAGTATTTGATATATTTAGCAAGTGCTATTGATAATTACCTAAATTTACAATTCTTAATCTGAAATTATAACGTCACTCATTGTAATTTTATAACAATACAATTTAACAAAATAAATATTTGTACGAATAATAATTTTTAATTACTTAAACCTCAATGCAGTATTTTATTGCTATAAAAATACATACTATAAAGCACTGCAATAAATATATGGTTTTTTATAGATTGAAAAAATTAATTTTTTTGTAATAAATTTTTTATCTTTAAAAACATATGTAATTCATACGCTATTTTAGAATATAAATATAAATGTTAATAAAAAAATAAATATTGCAATACATTACTTCAATATTTAAATTACATGATAAAAATAGTCTTTTAAGACTATTTTTCATATTTGCTATATATAAATTCTAACTTGTAAAGATAATTTAAAAACTTAAAACCATATAATGTTTACACTATATACAAATATTAAAATTTACTTAGCAATCAAATCTTCTTCTATTTCTCTAAGAGCAAGCACAGTATATTTGTCATTGTTATTTTTTTTAACTAACGTTTCTTTTCCACCAATCTGCATTTGTCGTGCACGCCGTGCAGCAACTAATATTAAATCAAATCTATTACCAACTTTTTCTACAGCATCCTGTACAGTAATACGTGCCATTTTATTGTATCCTTATTAATTTTTAAATTACTAACCATATTAAGAGCATTATTATGTAAATTTCGTATTATTGCTATACGTCTGGTAACAATAAGTTATGTATTAATGTTGCATGGTGTATTTTTTGATATGCTATACGCAATTGTTCAGATAATATAATTGATTGTAAATGTATTAGAGCAATATTAAAGTCATCATTTACCACGACATAATCATATTCTTTAAAATGACTAATTTCATCCATTGCATGCTTCATACGTTCAGCAATAATTTTTTTTGCATCTTGTCCCCTAAAATATAACCGACGTGATAATTCTTTCTTTGATGGAGGTAAAATAAAAATAGTATAAATATTATTTTTTATTTTATTTCGAATTTGTTGCGCTCCTTTCCAATCAATATTGAGCACAACATGTATTCCAGTACTTAACATAGTTTTGATATCATTTTTCAAGGTACCATAATAATGATCAAAAACTTTAGCATATTCAAAAAACTTATTCTTATTAATCATATATTTAAATTTTTTTCTTGAAATAAAATAATAATCTTTTCCATGAATTTCCCCAGATCTTTTAATACGTGTAGTATAAGAGATAGATAATTTAATTTTATAAATGAAACCATTATATTGCATTAAAGTTTGAATTAACGTAGACTTTCCTGTGCCACTTGGAGCAGATATGACGCATAATGTTCCTAAATTCTTCATCGTAAAGGAATATACAACTTTTAATTATATGAATAATCAATTTTTAAAAATATATTATTATTTTGTACATGACTAAATCATGACCACGGTCTACAATTAATTCTAGTTGATACTAAAACTTACCATCTACATTAACACATTTAATTGTTAATAGTCTTTGATGGAGGGTTTTCGGCAAGACTTAACAATTATTAGATAATTCAATAGTGATTATTATATGGTTATGTACTAAATTCATAAAACAGTCTTGCCGAAAACCCTATTTATGTTACTAAATGCTTATAATGTATATTATAATATACAACACGTTTATATTAGTTTAATATATTATTTTTTTGTCGTATTTCAAGCAAATTACATACTTCTCTAAAACTTTTAAGTTGCATATCAGACAAAGGAGAAAACATACGGTCTAAAATAATATTATGCGTATCTTTAGCAATACGTAATTTATCACGTCCTTTTTCTGTAATATGAACATACTTTACTCTGCGATCTGTCAAGCTTTGTTGTCGGCGTAACATTTCATCCTTTTCTAACGCGTCAAGTACTGTTACTACAGTTCTTGAAGAAAATCCCATATAATTTTTAATGTCTGTTGCACTAGTTTTACCGGTAGTAATAAGATGTAATATTTTCATTTTAGACATCGAAAGTCCTTCATTAACTAACTGACCGTTTATTTCTTTGCGTAAACGATGATAAATACGGGATAAAGATTCTACCATATTTGAAATATCTGTTAATCTATTCATAATTGTGTATCTCTATATTAAATCAATAACGATAATAGGACTGTATTTGACAGTTTCAATTAATATCAGGTTAAATTATAAAATAAATTATCTGCAGTATATTGTTTATTAAAATAATAACTTTCAGTTTAATTATTTTAACCTAATAATTAACAACACTTATTTAATCAATTATTTCAGTTCATGCCTCCTAAATTATTGTAATTCTACTAAATTAATATTTTCAATTATATTGAAATAATCAGACATTGTTACTCCAAAACGCATATATTCTGATATATAACTTTTATATTGTTTGCTATTTTTATTTTATCGGAGTTTTTTTAAATTTGAAATATTACTGTAGGAAAAAGAAAATTTCTGATAGATTTACAAAAAAATAATTTTTTTATTTTTTATGATTTATTTTTAATTTAAAATTATATATTTACATTTAAACAGATATAAATCACAATCTTTAAATAATATTCTTATAAAAAAATAAAATATCTTTTTATTTTTTTATAAGAATATTATTTAAATTTATATTTAATAATAAATAATATTTTTAAATAATAATATATTATACATTTCAGTTTATATAAATTCATAAAAATACCGTAAGTTAAGTGATATATATCATTTAATTTATAGTAAAATATTTTGGTTTACAAATTGATATGTTATTTTAACAAAAAATTAAATTTTGAAGAAATATAATTTATTCATAAATATATGATAACAGTTCATCTATAAACAATATCAAATAATATATCGTTTTTGATTAAATAGGGCTGTTAAACTAGAAATATATTTCTAGTAATGATTGCAACATAATGCAAAAGTGTAAGTAACAATGTTTACATAAATAAAATATAGAATTTTAATATTAAAATCTTAGTTCTAAGATAATTAATTAAAATATTTTATTTAATTCAAAAATTATCGAAATCAACTATTGACAATAAATATAGATACAACTAAACAATCTAATTCAAATTAAACAAAAAACTCTTTATTTAATGGCTATATTTTATTCAATATTTTGAGTTTGTTCTCGAACTTGTTCAATAAATATTTTTAAAGAGATTGCTAATTGAGTAATATGAGAGTTTATAGATTTTGAAGTTAATGTATTAGCTTCTCTACACAGTTCCTGTATTATAAAATCTAATCGCCTACCAATAGATCCTTTTTGATCAAGAACGCGATGCATTTCTTTGATATGACCTGTTAAACGATCTACTTCTTCTGAAATGTCAATTTTCTGGGCTACTATTAATAACTCTTGTTCTAATCGTATTGGATCAACATAAACGCAAACATCCTGCATTTGTTCCAAAAGTTTCTTTCGCTTCCACTCTAATACATTAGGAATATATTGACGAATTTCATTAACTTCCTTATACATTAAATGTAAACGTTCAACAATTTTATTTTTTAAAAAAATACCTTCTCTTTCCCTATTTTGCACTAAATTATGTAATGCCTCTTTAAAACATATTAATAATTCAGTACTAACATTATTCATGTCATTTTTTTCATATGTTATTACTCCTGGCCAAGATAAAATATCTATTGGATTTATCTCACCTTCATCATTAATTAATGTTTTTACCCATTTTGCATAAGAAACAAGATGATAAACCAACTGTTTATTAACAATAAGCGTGCTTATATTATTATTATCACAATTACTATTCATTTTAATGCGTAAAAAACATTCTATTTTTCCTCTAGTAAGAGAATCTTTAATTTGTTTACGAATCATCCACGATAAATCATAAAGATATTTAGGTAAATCAATATGAATATCTAAATAACGTTGATTTAAGGAACAAATTTCCCAGATAACATTACCCCATGTATACTTTACTTCATGTCTTGAAAAAGCGGTCATACTATAAACCATAACAAGCACCTAAATTTTATCAAAAAATAAAAATAAAATTTTAAAAATTTAAATAAGTAAATAATTTAATCCCATCATGCATATAAAAATCCAATTTTAATTATGTACTGAATATATAGATGTAATTTATTAAAAATTTGTGGAATTAATTTAGTGCTTATGAAACTTATATTACTTAATTCAATAATAACAATATAATAATACGATAACTGATAATAATTTATAAAATTCTTATTTATTTTCAAATACAATCTTCTAAACTAGAGAATTATATTCTGTGCATAATAAATACTACTGTTGTTATATGATTTATATATAAATCATATAACAACTATTAAAAATAGATTATAATAACTTATATTAAAATAATATTTTTGTTATTTTAATATAAGTTATTATAACAAAATAAAATCAATTAATAAGTAAAAATTATATAGAAACAATTTTAATAATATTAAAATTGTTTAATACCATTGCACATATATATTATAGAACTATATACACAATATATTGTGTTAATTTTTTATTCTAAAATTAATATAAAATCAATATAAGTACGTCTTTTTTAAAAATAAAGACCATTGCTATATATAGATACTAATCAGAATATTTATATATTATTTATAAATATAACAATTCATTAAACATACTATACTGTTTATTTCAATAAATTAATAATATACTTTATTTACGTAATTATTTAGAATATGTATATTATAACTTGAATAAAAAAGTATAATTTTCATTATACTCATGTAGTAAGTAATGTTTTACATCGAATGACCAAAACCATCAGACCCGCGTTCGGTAGGAATAAATGATTTAACTACAGAAAACTTAACTTGAATTATCGGTATAAAAATCAACTGTGCTATCCTTTTCCCAGGATACACGACATATTTTTTTGATCCACGATTCCATAAAGATACCATTAATTCTCCTTGATAATCTGAATCTATGAGCCCAACCAAATTTCCTAAAACAATACCGTACTTATGCCCCAACCCTGAACGAGGCAAAATAACACCCGCTATCTTTATATCAGAGATATGTATTGCAATACCAGTATAAATTAAATGAGTTTCTCCAGGATAAATGGTCAACGGTTCACTCAGACAAGCTGGCAAATCTAATCCAGCAGACCCTGCTGTAGCATATCTCGGAAAACAAAAATAATTAATAACACGATTATCAATAATTTTAATGTTAATTGTTTTCATTGTACCGCTTAATAATTTCATTAATAAGTTGTTGCGCCAATAAATTTTTTCTCCTTAAAGGCAATACAACGCTGCCTTTATTCCAAAACAGATATAAAGCATTATTATCACTATTGAATCCTTGATTCGCATGAGAAATATTATTAGCACAAATTAAATCTAAATGTTTACCGATACGTTTATCTTGAGCATATTTTTCTATATTCTTAGTTTCAGCAGCAAATCCAACAACATAGGGACGTTTATCAATTAATGACCCTACTTCTGATACAATATCAGGATTTTTAATCATAATTATTCTTAAGGTATTTTTATCCTTTTTAATTTTCTCAGAAGAAGAATGATTAATACGATAATCTGATACTGCTGCACAACCAATGAAAATTTGCTGATTTTTAATATCTTGCATCACTGCTTCTTTCATATCTAATGCAGAGATAACATTAATTCGTCTCACTCGAATAGGAGTGTGCAAATGTACTGGTCCTGCAATTAATGTAACTTTTGCTCCTTTGTCTGCGGCAGCTTGTGCAATAGCAAATCCCATTTTTCCTGAGCTGTAATTAGTAAAAAACCGAATAGGATCTAAAGCTTCATGAGTAGGACCAGCAGTAATCATAATATTAAGATGACTTAAAGAACTGTCATGAGAAAAATAATGCTCTATATACTCAGTAAGTATTTTTGGATCCGTCATGCGCCCATAACCAATATCATTACAAGCTTGATATCCATAATCTGGGCCCCAGACTAACACCCCTCTTTTTCGCAGAATATCTAAATTAGCTTGAGTTACGATAGCTTTATACATTTGTTGATTCATAGATGGTGCAACAGCAATAGGAGCTGTTGTAGCTAAACACAAACTGCATAATAAATCATTAGACAATCCCACAGATAATCTAGCTAATAAATTAGCTGTAGCTGGAGCAAGTAAAACTAAATCAGCCCATTTAGCTAATTTTATATGAGGCATCGTCATCTCTATTTGAGGAGAAAAAAAATTATCCAAAACTGGATGACAGGATATTGTTTGTAAACTTAAAGGAGTAACGAATTTTTTTGCAGATTTTGTCATAATCACTCTAACTTTTGAACCTCTTTCTTTTAGAAGTCGTATTAGGTCTATAGTTTTATATGCAGCAATACCACCGCTTACTCCTAATATGATACGTTTATCAATTAATCCCGTCATATTATATTCACATAATTTTAATGATTATTTATTTTATGTGTTATATCATAAAAATTGATAGTTTTTATTAATATAAATAAAATTAATAAATTTTTATTAATTCAATATTTCAGTAGAATAATAGTCTTGCACATAACATGCAAATTCCTATATAATACATCTTAATAAATCTATAGGAAATGTGAATGTTTGTAATATATGAGCAAACAATAACAAAACCAGTATTTGCGATATTAAAGATATTGTATTTATTAGATGTATATAAATAAATTTTTAAAAAATTCTTTATTAATTATATTTAAAAAACAAGACATGAAAATATAAATAAAAGAATTAACAAAATTTATAGGAAAACATAAAAATAGTTTTCTTATTATTATTGTTTAAATAATTATTTTAATAATAACGATTAGGAGAGTAATTGTGACGCGAGTGTGCCAAATTACTGGAAAGCGCCCTATGAATGGAAATAAACGTTCTCACGCTATGAATGCGACCAAACGTTGGTTTATACCTAATATTCATTCTCATCGTTTTTGGATCGACAGTAAAAAGCGCTACTTTACGTTACGGATATCTACAAAAGGTATGCGATTGATTGATAAATTAGGAATCGAATACTGTCTATCTAATTTATATTCTAAAAATAAATAATATTAAAAAGGAATTATATAATGGCTAAAGAAATACGAGAAACAATCCGTTTATTTTCCTCCTCTAATAATGGGCATTATTATAGCACTACTAAAAATAAGCGTACTAACCCTGAAAAAATAAAATTAAAAAAGTTTGACCCTTTTATACAAAAACATGTAATATACATAGAAAAGAAAAGCAATTAAATAAAATAAAGAACTAAATATTCGCCGATACTTTATTAAAATAAATTCAAAGAAGACCATCTCAAAAATTTACTATAATGTGTGTACAAAATGTTTTTAAAAGCATATATTTAATTCTAATCTAGAATTAATCAGGGTTGTATTTGGTTATTTCGATTATCTGTTAAAAAATAATAACTATCCACATTATTAGATATATACCAGGGATCAAATAAATGATATACATACAATAATGTTTTTTAAATAATCATAAGATCTTCATATCTTTCGGGGTGTTTCTTAACTTTTCTATTACTTTTTCAGCAATAAAATTAGGAATAAATTGATCTATTTTTCCTCCATATTGAGCAATCTCTTTCACTAATTTAGAAGAAAGATACGTCCAAATTCCTGTAGATGTCATAAATATCGTTTCTATTTCTTTTTCGAAATAATTATTAATTTTTGCAAGTTGTATTTCATATTCAAAATCTGACCTAGTTCTTAAGCCCCGAATTAAAATATTTATTTGTTTTTTTTTCATAACGTTTACTGTTAAATCATTAAATCCAAATACTGTTACATTGGATAATGTTGCAGTTGCTTGTTCTACAAATATTACACGCTCTTTAAGACTAAACAGAGGATTTTTTTGTGGATTTTCAGCTACTGCTAAAAATAATTCGCCAAAAATTTTATGGGCTCTAACAATTATATCTAAATGTCCATACGTTAATGGATCAAAAGTTCCTGGATACATCGCATGAGTTAGCATCATATATTAGAAATTATACTTGTCGACGATTAAAGTAAAACTACAAAATAAATTTATCTATATAAATAGACTAAACTAAATATTTATTTGTACTACAATATAGTTTATATTTTAAAATTTAAATATCTAGTTAAAACATAAGTATATTTCAAAAATCAAGATTACATAATAACTATTAAACACATTTTAAAAAATATCTTTAATTCTTATACTTCCTACATCTTTAAACTAAATATGTTAAAATTTAACAAATATTTATCAAAGATAAATAATTAACTCTTATATCACAAGTCCTAATTAATCATAATCACTATCTAAAACATATATATCTACATACTATTATAAATGCCAATACAAACAATTTTGTGTTATACAAATATGTATATAATGATTATACATAAATTTATAAAAATTAAAACAACACCCTCCTTTCTGTCATATATAACAATATATGAGACTATTCGTTTATAATTACAGTCTATCGATAATAAGAGTAAATATATCAAACCATGATGCTATAATCTTTCAATTACTGTATTTCCTAATTTAATTTTATATTTTAATTACATTATATAAAGATGGTTGCAATGTATAATATTACACATAGATACTAATATATTTTTAAATAATAACAAAACAATAATAACCCTTAAATTCCACATAATTAAGTCAACAATCAATAATTTTTTTAAATAAAAAAATTATCTTCTAATTAATAAATAATTATCTAATAAATATAATAATTGTTGTAAAGCTCCTTGATTATGTTTTAGGACTTTAATAGCTCTATAACCATAATTTAAACGACTCTGTTTATTTGTAAGCAACATAGTAATAGTACTTATTAAAGATTCAGTATCGGTTACGGTAATTAATCCATCTGACTCATATAATTTGATACAAATATCATGAAAATTGAAAGTATATGGCCCCATAATCAACGGAATGGAATGTGCTGCTGGCTCTAATGGATTATGTCCTCCATGTTTTACTAAACTACCTCCAATAAAAGCCATATCCGAGACACCATACAGTAACATCAATTCTCCTATAGTATCATTAATAATTACTTGTGTTTCTTGAGATGGCGCAACTCCATCACTTCTCATAATGTAGGAAAACCCAGCTTCTTCAGTAATGCTTCTAACATTAATAAAACGTTCTGGATGGCGCGGAGCTAAAATCATCAGTAAATTAGGAAATGTTGTCAAAAGATGTTTATGTGCTTGCAGTAACAATATTTCCTCTCCTTTATGAGTGCTGCTAGCAATCCATACCTGTCGATTTTTAATCCAGGTTTTTTTTAAAAATGAAATTTTGTTTAATAAATCCTGAGATATTTCAATATCAAACTTCAGATTACCTGTAACAAATAACTTGTTTTTTTTTAATCCTAACTTAAGAAATCGAATAGCATCTCCTTTATTTTGAGCAGCAATAAAAGTAATACGTTCCATAATTAACGAAATAAAATAACGAAACTTCTTATAGCCAATAAAAGAACGAAATGAGAGGCGAGCATTAACAATAACAAAAGGAATATTACGTTGATACAATATATTAATAAGATTCGGCCATAATTCGGTTTCCATAGCAATAACCAATTTAGGTTTAACTTGGTCAATAAATCGTTTCATAGAACCAGGTAAATCATATGGTAAGTAACTACAATATGTGTTATCATGAAACCTAGACTGTGCTAATTCTATTCCTGTTGGAGTCATTGCAGTTAATGTAATAGTTATTCTTGGATAACGTTTCTGTAAAGCACGTATCAGAGGAATAGCTGCTAATGTTTCTCCAAGAGACACAGCATGCAAAACTATACCATCAGATTTAATACTTTTATGATGGAAGCCATAACGCTCCAACCAACGTTTACGATATGATGGCGATTTCCTGCTACGCCATAATAACCGTATCCATATTACAGGCTGAGCTATATACATAATAATACTATATATGCTAATATATAGTACAAACATATGACATCTCAAAATAATCAGTTAATATATTTATAATTACCACTGTCAGAAGTGTATGTAAAATTTAACCATATATCAATACTGATATATCTAATAAAATACAATTTAACAATCCATTTTTATGTGAACTATAAATTCAATTGTTAAAAATATATAAAATCATTGTTTACTTAAAAAGTAATATTTGTTATTAAACAAGATTTTTTGATTTTATTTAAATAATATTTAAACAATTAAATATACGTAACTCAACAATATTCAAAAATATTTGAATATTTTGAAAATATAATATAACTCTACGCAATCACTATCTAATTTTATAGATATAAGAGCAGAAACTGAAAATATTAAACATACTCTAATAACTCTTATTAAAAATTAAATATCTGGAATTTATATGCCAGATTCACTAATTATAACAATCAGTACCAGATATTGTATAATTCTAATTTTTTAAAAGGAATAATATTGCTATCATAAACAATATATATCTCTAAATATCAACTATTTTAAAATAAAACAACTCTGAATTATTAGGAATATATAGATATCAAAACTATAAGTAATAATAATATTTCTGAACTTAAAATGATCTATGCTCAAAAAATAACATTATTATAACGTTAATAATACATAGGTTTAAAAAATATTCTTAAATAGATATCGAAGTTAAAATCTTTTGAAATACTTCCCAAACATACATAGGACTCAAGTGTTCCATTTTTTTAGTTGAAGAATATAAAATAATTTGATTTTGTCCATATGTTCCAATTAATTCAGGATTAGTTGGTCCATATAATGTTAAATTAGGGCAACCAAGTGCTGCTGCTAAATGACTCAGTCCAGTATCAACAGATATTATCGCTGTTGCTCCAGATATTTGCACAGCAATCTCTTGTAATGTTAATTTTGGTAAAATTATTATCTGATTATAAGATAATTTTACTAAGCGATTAATACGTAATTCTTCACTTTTTGTCCAAAAAGGTAACTTAATATGATAGCCTGCATTAATAGCACATCGTGCAATGATGCTCCAATTAAGTTCTGGCCAATGCTTTTTTATTTTAGTAGTAGAATGAAAAAATATTAAATAAGGAACACTATTTTTTTGAAGGGGAAATAAATGCTCAATATTATATTTTCCTATACAAGGCGGTACAGGATATTTTAAACTAAACGAAAAAAGCTGACGAATACGTTCTACAGCATGTTGGCTTTTCTTTATATAATGTCGTTTATGATAAAACAAAGAACTAACGGGTTCCCGTGTACTTATATAATCCATTCCATGTTTTTCACCACGTGAATGGCATGTTATTAACAAAGATGTCTTCAATAGTCCCTGAGCATCAATAATTACATCGTATTCTTTTTTTTTTAATTCTCGAATACACTCATAATATTTATCCCATGAAGAAATTTTATACCAATTTTTTATCCAAAATCTAAGATTGATAGGGATAATTTGATGTATTGCCGGATGCCACTTAAGAATCTCAGAAAAAGTTTCTTCTACAACCCAGTTAAATGATACATCTGGTACAGAAACTGATGCATCGGTAACCGCAGGTAAAGTATGTATAATATCTCCCATAGAAGAAACTTTTATAATTAAAACCTTCATGAATATATTTATATTAATTAATTTAATAACTTCTTTAATGCTTTTAAAACTTGATCTGGAGTAATATTTATTAAACTGCTATGATAACCATCATATAAAATATTATCTTTACGAATAGTATAACATCCTTGAATACAACACATCACAATAGATTGATGAAATAAAGGAGGAGTAAAATTAGGATTACTAGGACCGTACAATCCTACTACAGGGCATTTCAGCGCACAAGCTATGTGCATCAAACCAGAATCATTGCTGACAATTCCCTTGCACGCCGCTATTATTGCAATAGCTTCACTTAAAGATGTAATCCCTATAAGGTTGTTATAATATTGTTTCAAATTTTCAAGAATACTGTATTCAATAAATGTACTAATAAGTCGATCTTTAGATGATCCCAATATCACTACATAATATCCGCAATAAATTAATTGTATAGCCAACGTTGCATAATGATAGTGCGGCCAATTTTTAGCTAATCCAAACTCTGAACCCGGGCATAACCCAATCAATAATTTTTTATGATTGTCTAAATTAAATTTATATAATACATCTTCAATTTCTTTTTTATTTATATTTAAATGAGGCCACGGTAGCGGATAAGGTAAATCACAAAAATGTTTTATGACATTACTGTCATATGCTAAAGCAGCATAACGTTGTACCATTAACGGCAACGATGCAGATTTAAGTATCCTTAAATCATTTATTACACCATATCTCATTTCCCCGCGCCATCCAGTACGAATTGGAATATCTGCGAAAAATGGTATTAAAGCTGATTTAAACGAATTAGGTAATATTATTGCCTGTTGATATTTTTCATTTTTTAAAATTTTTCCCAAACGAAAACATTTTTCAAGCTCTAATACCCCATGTCTGTAAGGAATAAATAACGTGCGATTAACTTCAGGCATATAATTAAAAAGATCTTTACACCACATTGAAGTAATAACATCAATCTTTATATTGGAACAATACTTGTTAGCAAGCAAACGATACATGCTATGCGACATCACAGTATCACCAATCCATGAAGGACTAACCACTAACATTTTCATAACCAAACCACACTTTACTTATTTCATACAACAACGATCAACATCGTTATATGACAACCATTTTAAGTACCGGTATATACCTTTATTAATATCAATAAATTTCTTATTATACCCTGCTTCTCTTAACTGATAAATATTTGCTTGAGTAAAAACCTGATAATGATCACGGATTTTATTTGGCATCGAAATATATTTAATGGCTATATTTTTATGAAAAAAACTTAATACAATATTAGCGATTATCTCAAACGATGCAGTCTTACCGATGCCGCAATCAAAAATTCCAGACATATTATTACTCCAAACCCAAAGATTTATATCAACGATATCTTCAACATGTATAAAATCTCGTTTTAACTCTTTGCTTCCAACAAATAATGTTGGATGTTTTTTACTTTTAATTTGTCTATATAATTGAAATATTATACTCGCCATACTACCTTTATGTGCCTCATAAGGCCCATAAACATTAAAATATCTTAATCCACAAACTTGAGATGTAACTTTTGGCAGCATAGCGCGTACATATTGATCAAACAAAAATTTAGAATAACTATACATATTAATAGGTCGTTCATATTTCTGAGAGTTAACAAGGATACTAGTATCTCTCCCATATACTGATGCAGAAGAAGCATATATAAAAGGAATATTTTTTTTAATGCAATACAATAATAGATCTTTAGAATATTGGTAATTATTTTCCATCATATATTTACCGTCCCATTCAGTAGTAGAAGAGCATGCCCCTTCATGAAACACTACATCTATATTTTTAATATAAGAACCAACAGAACTATCAACTATATTTTTAATAAAACGACTCTTATCCATATAGTCTGAAATATATACATTTGTTAAATTTTTATACTTTATTCCATTCTTTAAATTATCTACTACCAAAATATTTTTGTGTGAAATATTATTTAATGCTTTAATAATATTACAACCTATAAACCCCGCTCCGCCAGTAACTATAATCATACATTTACTCACATAAATTACATATTCGGCATAATGAACACAACCACTTAAAATCATTTTTAATACTTTCATATAAAAATATGATTATATATATTGTTTATGCAATTATATTGTTATATTATTTTATACATTATTATAAAATAATAAATACTAATATAGAGCAATCATCAATTATGATGTGATTAACAAAAACTGAAAATCGAAATATATCATTAATAATATTCATTTATTAATGCATTTATAATAGAATATGCCAGATTTTATTAATCACAAAATATGCTATATGTATGTAATATCTACTACAATAAAATACAATACATTTATGCATTGAACTGATTAAATATTGTTTTGATTCATTTACATAAATATTATAAAAACTAAAACATATATTTCTTAATTTTGCTATAATTGTTAACAATACTGTTTTGGTTTAATAAAAACTGTATTATACTTTTTCACAGTTATAAATATTTTTATGATTATGATGTTGTTTTAAATAAGGTTTACAACCTATGTATATGCAGGAAATAATAATATTTTTACAACAACATACAGTACTTAGTATTGTATGGATACTCTTATTAATCGCAACGTTATATACCACAATTAGTAGTTGTTTATTCAAATCTTCCGAAATATTACGTGATCAAGCGATTTTATTAATAAACAAAAAAAAAGCAATAGTAATAGATATTCGAAGTCAAGATGATTATTGCTCAGGACACATAACGAACAGCATTAATGTGTCAATTAAGGACATTAAAAATAATAATATTTGTAAATTAAAAAGATTTAAAAAATATCCATTAATTGTAGTACATGATAATAATTCACTGGCTCATTCAATTAAACAGCACTTGTACAAATTAAAATTCGAAGAAGTGTATGTACTTCATGGCGGCATAGTCGATTGGAAATCTGATAATTTTCCCCTGCTGTTAACAAACAAAATATTAAAATAATGAGAGTAAAAATGGCTTATATTGAAATTTACACAAAAAGAAACTGTCCTTATTGTGAACGCGCTAAATCATTATTAATAAAAAAATCATTAGATTTTAAAGAGATTATTATAGATAATCATAACTCATTAAATAGTGTGTATATAGAAATGCAACAACGATCTAATGGTTGCACTACAGTACCACAGATTTTTATAGATGGTTTACATATTGGAGGATCAGATGATTTGATATCATTAGATAACCAGGGAAAATTAAATTTAATTTAAATTTAAAACACATAAAAAATAATAATTATTTATTAATATCGAAGGTTATAGGGTATTTATGTGCTAGAAAGTCCTAAAAGTAACGCGTCGTTTCACATAAAAAGAATATATACCAAAGATGTTTCATTTGAAGCTCCGAACACTCCTGAAGTTTTTCAAATAACCTGGAATCCAAAAATTACGGTAGATTTACGTAGCAATTCAGCTGAACTCCATACTAATGCATATGAAGTAGTGTTATACATCACTGTTACTGCAAAAATTGGGGAAAATACGGCTTTTTTGTGTCAAGTAAAACAAGCTGGAATTTTTAATATTTCAGGGCTTAATACAACACAAATGATACATTGTCTCAGTGCATATTGTCCGGGCATTTTATTTCCTTACGCCAGTGAATGCATAAGTAACCAAATATCTAGAGGAACTTTCCCTCAATTTAATTTAGATCCAATTAATTTCGATGTTTTATTTATTAAGTCTTTACAAAAACATGATAATACACCTTAAAAATTAGTATTTTAAAAATAATTGAGTTTCATGGCTATGTCTATTGTATACCCTACCATTACAATAATTGGGGCTGGATCCTACGGTACAGCCATAGCTATTGCGTTATCTAGAAATGGTCATAGAGTACTATTATGGGGACATAATAGTACTCACATTCAAACTCTTAAAACTCATCGATGCAATCAAGCATATTTACCAGATATACCTTTTCCGCCATCATTATATTTAGAAAAATCTCTATCAGTAACCTTAGCTACCTGTTTAAACTTATTAATTGCGGTACCAAGTCATGTATTTAGTCATGTTTTAATGCAAATAAAACCAAACTTAAAGAACAATACTCGTATTATTATAGCATCTAAAGGATTAGAACCTAAAACTGGTCGTTTTTTAAAAGATGTGACACGTGATATTTTAGGAAATAATGTGCCTATTGCAATTATTTCTGGTCCAACTTTTGCTAAAGAACTCGCTATAGGATTGCCTACTGCAATAACACTAACTTCCACCGATGCCATATTAAATTATGATTTACAAAATATACTACATTGCAATAAAAATTTTAGAATATATACCAATACTGACGCTATTGGCATTCAAATAGCAGGAGCAGTAAAGAATATTATTGCTATTGGAGCAGGTATTTCTGATGGGATAGGATTTGGATCCAACGCACGAACAGCGCTAATTACGCGAGGTTTAGCAGAAATGTCGCGCCTTGGAACAGCGATTGGAGCAATGCCAGAAACTTTCATGGGATTGGCTGGATTAGGAGATTTAGTATTAACTTGCACTGATGATCAATCACGCAATCGTCGCTTTGGAATATTGTTAGGACAAGGTTTAAATATACGTCATGCTCAAAAAAATATTGGACAAACAATAGAAGGACTCTTAAGCATAAAAGAAGTATATATGTTATCTATTAAATATAAAATAGATATGCCCATTACTGAACAAATATATCAAATATTATATCAAAATAAAAATGTTCATGATGCAGCTTATTCTTTATTGCAACGTACACAAAAAGAAAAATTAATAACTAAAAATAATTAATAATATATCTATTTTAGTTATTATTCATATTATGAAAATACGGTAAACTTATGCCTTTAAATATATTAGAAATAGTTTGGAATAATTTTAAGGTTGAAGCAAAATTATTAACCGAATCCGAGCCTATATTAGCTAATTTTATATATATGACTATATTAAAACATAAAAATTTTAAGAATGCGCTAATTCACATACTATCTAAAAAATTGAATAATGTGGATATGCTTATAACTGATATATCCAAAATATTAGAAGACATATATAATTCTGATGAAAGCATAATTACTGCTGCAGCACAAGATATTTATGCAATACACTTGAACGATCCATCTGTAACTAAGTATTTTACTCCTTTTTTATACTTTAAAGGGTTTCATGCATTACAAGCACATCGTATTTCTCATTGGTTATGGCATAATAATCGTCAAGAATTGTCTATGTATTTTTCTAACCATATCTCCGCTGTTTTTAACGTCGATATTCATCCTGCTGCAAGTATTGGATGTGGTGTTATGATAGATCATGCCACTGGAGTGGTAATCGGAGAAACATCAGTTATAGAAAATAATGTATCTATAATGCAATCTGTCACTTTAGGAGGAACTGGTAAAATAAATGGTGATCGTCATCCTAAAATTAGGCAAAGAGTGATGATTGGAGCCAGTGCCATTGTTTTAGGTAATATTGAGATAGGATACGGAGCTAAAGTTGGAGCCGGATCTGTTGTGCTACATTCCGTACCGCCTTATGCTACAGTGGCAGGAAACCCTGCTAAACTTGTTAAAAAATCAAAAAATTATAACAATTTACCACATGAAAATAAAAATATGTAATTTTGCGCAAGTTAACTATGGAGCGCAATAAAAATTTTTATATACCATATTATATACTAATAAATTGACATTTATTAGTATATAATATGGTATATAAAAAGATTTCCATATTTTGATAGGCAAAAAAATTAATACTATTTACTACAAATATAAACCAAATCGATAAAAATAATATTTCAGTATTCAATTCATAAAAATACTATTACTCAAATATTTTATAATTTTATATACAATTATATATATTTAATGTAGTTTTCATTTTTATATATTGCACATCACAACTATGTGCTTATTTAATTATGATAATTAAATAAGCACATAGTTGTGATGTGCTTTGCCAACAAACAACATAATAGAGCTCTATATATATATGATAAAAAAAATAGGAGTACTAACAAGCGGTGGAGATTCACCAGGAATGAATGCAGCTATTCGAGGTGTAGTACGAGCAGGTCTTTCTGAAGGATTAGAAGTTTATGGAGTATATGATGGTTATTTAGGATTATTTCAAGACCGAATGATACAATTAAGTCGTCGTAGCGTTTCAGAGATAATCAACCGAGGAGGTACTTTTCTTGGTTCAGCGCGTTTTCCTGAATTTAAAGAAGATACCATTAGAACAGTAGTTATTAATAATATATACAAACGCAAACTTGATGCCCTTATAATAATTGGAGGAGACGGATCTTATTTAGGAGCCAAAAGATTAAGTGACATAGGATTCCCCTGTATAGGATTACCTGGCACTATAGATAACGATGTCGCTGGAACAGATTATACTATTGGTTATTTCACAGCTTTAGAAACAATTGTTGATGCAATTGATAGATTGCGTGACACATCGTCTTCACATCAACGTATTTCTATTGTAGAAGTAATGGGACGTTGTTGTGGTGATTTAACTATGGCAGCAGCAATAGCTGGAGGTTGCGAGTTTATTGTAGTCCCTGAAGTAGAATTTAACGCGCAAGATTTAGTAAATGAAATTAAATCTGGTATCTCTAAAGGAAAAAAACACGCAATAGTAACTATTACTGAACGTATTTGTAATATATTTTACCTAGCACAATACATTGAAGAAAAAACTGGTAGAGAAACTCGTGCTACCGTTTTAGGGTATATCCAACGCGGAGGAAAACCAGTAGCTTACGATCGTATTCTAGCATCTAGAATGGGAGCATATTCTATTGAGCTATTATTACAAGGTTATAAAGGACGTTGCGTTGGGGTACAAAACGAAAAATTAGTACATCATGACATCAATGATGCAATACAGCATATACAACGTCCTTTTCGTCAAGATTTATTAAAAACAGCTAAAAAACTATTTTAAATTTAAATAAATCACTATCATTCAATTCTATCATAGTAAAATTACAATATAGTACATATTCCAATTTTATATAATACTATAATACCAAATATAAAATTTTCTCTATTGTTATTTATTCGTTTCTGAAAAATACTATCTGTCTGTTGTACGAACAGAATCAACATATTTATATATATATTATTGTTATTTAAGCATAATATGATTTCTCATGATTTTCGGCTGCTCGCACAATTATAGAAAAACTATCTGCATTTAAAGAAGCAGATCCTACCAGTACACCATCAATGTCCTTTTGATTAAAAAATTGAGTAACATTCTCTGGTGTTACAGACCCTCCATATTGAATGAGCACTTCATTAGCTATAGACACATTATAATTTGCAATATAATTTCGAATTAACTCATGAATTATTTGTACACTTTCCGGAGACGCGCTCATACCACTTCCTATAGCCCATATAGGCTCATACGCAATAACTGAATCCTTAAACGCTTCGACACCAAGTAATCTAATGACTGATTGAATCTGATTAAGGCATACTGATTGAGTATGGCCAGCATCATATTCTCTTTTATTTTCTCCTATACATAAAATAGGAATTAATCCGATTTTTTTTAAGATAAAAAACTTTTTAGCAATATATGCATCATTTTCTTTATGATGTATTCTTCGTTCAGAATGACCGATCAGAACATATCGAGTATTCAGGTCTTGTAACATTACTGCAGAAACATCCCCGGTAAACGCTCCAGATATATGAATATCAACATTTTGAGCACATAACCAAATATTACTATTTATTAAATAACGCATAACTAAATCTAAGTACATCACAGGAGGAGCCACAGCCATGTTGCATTTGGAAATATTAGCACATTCCTCAACCAATCTAATTATTAGATTGGTTATGGTACTTTTGTTACCATTTAATTTCCAGTTTCCTATTACTAATAGGCGTCTCATATTGTCTCTCCTGTAAAATCCCCCTATATGATGATGATCATACATCAATATTAATAAAATAAATAAAAAATAAAGAAAATATATATAACCGCACGATAATAAATACACATGTTTACAAATATAATGTAATATGAATTACAACATCATGCTGATACTAAAAATTGCGATAGTTTTAATAATAAATTTAAAATACGTTATGAACTACAATACATAATATTCATTATATAATAATATCAATAATATTATTATTATGTTACCAATAACGTTCTTGAGTAATATGGCCTGGATTACGTCGTACATGATCTTTCATTCCGTATTTTTTTTTCAATATTTCTTTAGTATCAGATATCATGTGTGGATTACCACATAACATTACATGACTATTACTAATATTCAATGGCAATCCCACTTTTTTTTCTAAAGAATTATTCTCTATCAAAGTAGGTATACGTCCAAAAAGCGAATTATAAGATTTTTCCTGACTTGTAATTGTTTGCACGCGTAATTTACTAGAATAAATATTTTTCAATTTTTTTATTTGAGACAAATAATTTAAATTTTTATAAAACCGTGTCGCATGTACTAACACAATATTTGAAAATTGATCTAATCTTTCGTCATGATCTGCAAGTATTGATAAATATGGACCAATTCCTGTCCCGCTAGCCAACATCCATAAATTTGCACAACTTGGAATTTCATCAAGTACAAAGCGTCCATACGCTTCTTTAGTAAGCATAACAGTATCGCCAGAACATAAAGCACGCAATAATGGGGTAAATTTTCCTTCTAACACAGTAGCTATATAAAATTCTAAATTGGGATTGTTAGGAGCATTGAGATACGAATAAGCACGCTGTATAATTGTGCTATTTACATACATTCCTATTCTAGTAAATTGTCCGGCAACAAATGCATTAACTGGAGCTTGTACAATAAGACTAAATAACTGATCTGTCCAGTGTTTTACTTCAACAATTTTTCCAACAACCCATGTAGACATAAAGTTAACCTATAATTTAAATTATTTAATTTTTATTTAAGTTATTTCACTAAGAAAACCAAGATTAATATTAAATTAAAACACACATATATTGCTATCTTATTTTTATAAGATCTTCGATTATAATATTGATATATCAAACTTTTTATAAAATCAGTATAATATCTTCAAAAATTTTTGTTTTACTTCACAACGATTTATTATACTAAAGTTATATCTCCGAGCAATTATTTTAACATCGTTACGATTATGAAAATATCTTATATGCACAAATATTTCATTTAATAACATATATATAATTCATTCATAGAATTATATATATGTTATTAAATCGTACTGATATTTCTAAGCGTATATACAAAAAATCACGAGTTAATCTATAGCAACAAATTAAATTGATTAAATCAAAGTTATTTTAATGATTTAATATTATTATTAAAAACTTATTGGTGATAATGTAAATTCAGGCATTTAATTATAATTTTTTATAAATACTATCGCCATAACAAATATTATAATTGCTACTTTTACTTAATAAAATTAACATTATGAAAACATGTAATAATTCCTAGAAATTATTAAAACGAAATGTCAATATAAATGAAATAAATGTTTTACCTATACTAAATTATAATTTTTATTTATCTTTTATATATTTGATAAACCAAATTACAAATAGTCTATTTAATCTTCATCAATAATAACCACAACATAAATACAATTATTACTCTAATTTTTAGATTAACTTTTATATCTCTGATAAAAATACTTATGTAAATAATTCTCTATTAAAAGGTCACTATCTTAGTATAATTAATAAACTTAATAAAATTACTATTTGTTAATTATTACAACATATATTATAATATGTCTTAATATGATTATACACCTAAATATTAATGAACAATTATAGATATGAATATTTGTTTAATAATAGTATAGTTATTAACTAAATCAATATTGATATATGTCATCAAATAAAACGTTAATTCTATATTTATCTGAACATAAACATAATTATTTTTTAACCAAAAAATAGTAATTCTTAACTGAAATATTATAATTATATTTGTTAAATATAATTATAATATTTCATAAATTAATTCGATCCTATTACAGGATAATACAATTTTTATATATTATATAATGATATCCCTAAAATTTAGATACGTTGCATTTAAATATATTTAAATATTATAAATTTTATATAAAATACAAAACAATATCTATTATCAATAGATATTATAAAAAAAATTATTAATTTATTTATTCATCTATTTTTAGATATATATATGCACATAATTAATAGATCAAATTGTCTGGTTATATGTATAATTATATACTAATATTTAATTTACTAAATTCTATAGAATAGAATTTATGATTTTTATCATTTGTTATGATATTCTATCAACTATTAAAAATACAATATTACTTAATATGAGAATATACCATGAAGAAAAATATTCATCCAAAATATAATGAAATATCTGCGCATTGTTCGTGTGGAAATATTGTTAACACTAAATCAACTTTGAATCACAATTTAAATTTAGACGTTTGTAATCTATGTCATCCGTTTTATACAGGTACACAACGTATAGTAGATACGCGTGGCCGTGTAAATCTCTTTAATAAACGCTTTAATGTTGCTGCTCACACTAATTTTTTTCCCATTAATAAAAAATGAATAAAATATAAACATATACGTTCTTACATCTGCATTTGTACGCATCAAAACATGTGACTAACAAAATATATTACAGCGTGTAAACATACATTATCAAATTTCATTCCTATTACTATTACACATAATTAATAATAAAGTGCATTTGTTATTTTAGTTGTGATAAATAATAAATACATAAAAACATTATCAGATACATAAATAATATTAGTATATTAATGATATTAATGATATATTAAAAAGGATAAATGATTAAATTAATTATTTACTATGGATATTAAAAAATCAACAATCAGTGTTAGAAGTGGTTTGAATATTGATGAGCAACATGGATGCGTTGTGCCTCCTATTACTCTTTCAACTACTTATAATTTTTTTGGATTAAATCAACCACGTCTGTATGATTATTCACGACGCAAAAATCCTACTCGAGATATAGCTCAACAAACTCTATCAGATTTAGAATATGGAAAAAATACAATTATGACAAGTAGCGGTATGTCTGCTATTTATCTAATATGCTCCGCTTTTCTTGAGCCACACGATTTGTTAATAGCACCTCATGATTGTTATGGAGGAACTTACCGACTATTAGATGCATTACATAAAAAAGGCATATGTAAAGTATTATTTATTGATCAAAATGACACAAAAATATTACTAGAGTCATTAATATATAAACCTAAATTAATTTTTATAGAAACTCCAAGTAATCCTATGCTTCGAATAGTAGATATTTACAATATTTGTAAACTCCAAAAAAATATATTATATGTCGTAGATAATACATTTATGACTCCAGTTTTTCAAAATCCATTAATGCTAGGCGCAGACTTAGTAGTACATTCTTGCAGTAAATATCTAAACGGACATTCAGATTTAATAGCAGGCGCGGTGGTATCTAAGGATACATACATTTCCGATAAATTAGCTTGGTGGGGAAACACACTTGGGATTACTAGTAGCGCTTTTGATAGCTACCAATTATTACGTGGTATACGTACTTTAATGCCTCGAGTTTACCAACAACAAAAGAATACTAAAAACATTATTTCTTTCTGTCAAAAACAATCTCAAATCAATACGTTATACTATCCAGGGTTATCCAGTCATCCTGGACATAGGATTGCTTGTAAACAACAAAGTGGATTCGGATCAATATTTAGTTTCGAGCTAAAAGGAACTAAAAATATGTTACTACAATTTTTACAATCATTGAAATTATTTACATTAGCAGAATCGTTCGGAGGTGTAGAAAGTCTGATTGCCCATCCAGCTACTATGACGCATGCCGCTATGCCAGAAAGCGCTCGAAAACGTGCTGGCATTAATGATATGCTACTTCGTATTTCAGTAGGACTAGAAGATAGTGATGATCTTATCGCTGACTTAGCACAAGCATTTAAATCAATAGAATGAAATATTCCGATATTAGTGTGACACTAATACTTATACTAATTAATAAATCAAGATGATTAATGAATATATAGACATACTATTGCAAACCTTAGTAACTAATTAAACATCCATAAAATTTAAAAAATAATATATTTAACATATAAAAATTGATATAAAATATACACCATTAATTACTGAATGCACACTTTAGTTGTGATAGAACCTTAACCAGCATATATATTGCTGCAAAACAGAGAACTCATAATAGTAATGATAACATTTTTGACTTATTAATTTAAAAAATGCCACTTATAATAAGTAGAAACCATTCTTTCACGTAACTTAAATAAAAAATTCTTTATAAAAACATAACTGTAAATAGTAAATATAATAACACTTATTTGTAGTATAGCATACATAACATATCATACATATTATTTTATAAATCCACGAGAGGAAAATATGAGCATGTTCCATGCTGCTCAACAAGAAATATTAAATCAATATTTAGCAGAATTACAAGGCAATATTAATGTATCATTTGAATTCTTCCCTCCACGTACCAATGAAATGAAAAAAATATTATGGAAAACTATAAAAAAATTAAGTAAGCTCAATCCTGCTTTTGTTTCTGTAACATACAGTGTTAATTCTGGAACACGAGACTATACCGATAAAACAATTAATGATATAAAAAAACATACTAAATTAGTAGTAGCTCCCCATTTAACATGTATTAACGAAACTCCTCAAGCATTACAGATCATTGCGCAAGAATATTGGAACAATGGTATTCATAACATTGTTGCATTAAGAGGTGATCAAATCAATAAAAATCATCAATCATCTATGTATGCTGCAGATTTAGTATATTTACTAAAAAAAGTTGGAAATTTTGATATTTCTGTAGCTGCTTACCCAGAAGTACATCCAGAAGCAAAGAACGCGCAATCAGATTTAATTAATTTGAAAAAAAAAATAGATGCTGGCGCTAATCGTGCAATTACTCAATTTTTTTTCGATGTAGAACAATATTTAAGATTTAGAGATCTTTGTATATCTGTTGGAATTGATACAGAAATTATTCCCGGAATATTACCTATTTTTAATTTTCGTCAAGTACAGAATTTTATTACTTTTACTAAAGTTAAAATACCACATTGGATATACGTAATTTTTCACGGGCTAGATCATGACCTAAAAACACAAAAAATGCTTGGAACATTTGTAGCAATAGACATGATTAGAATTCTTATTAAAGAAGGAGTAAGAAATTTTCATTTTTATACTCTTAATAGATCAGACTTAACATATGCAATATGTCATAGTCTAGGAATAAAAAACAAAAACTAACATAATATATTTTATATACAAATAATAATTTTTATATAAATTTATTGTCTATACACTCCTAAAATATGTATTTTAAGAAACAGTTTCTATATAAAAATGCTTATTTTGCCAACAAAATTATTAATTAGCAGATAAAAATAATTTATATTTACTTACATATTATCAATATAATACATAATATCTCCTATACCCGGCAATATCTAATCAATTACGAATAAAAATTAATAAAAATGTATGATTTTAATAAAACTAACATTATTATGGACATATCATTCAATGTGATATCTTTGATTAAAAAATAAAAAATTTTATTAAAAATTTAATATCACGTTACATAAAAAATTACAAACAAAATCGTAAACTAAATATATACCTAATTCCACCAAATTTATATAATGCTTATATCAAGTAAATATTTAATAAAGTAAATGACATATTTCTGTAAAAATATATACAAATACAAACAACCAACAATCTTAATACTAGATTCTGGAGTAGGTGGTTTATCCATTTATACCGCGATGCGCAAATTATTACCATACGTATGGTATCTATATTTTTTTGATAATCAAGCCTTTCCTTATGGTGAACATTCAGAAATATTTATCACAAATCGCGTAACTTCTATAATTAAAACCGTTCAAAATCAACATCAATTAGATCTTGTAGTTGTTGCTTGTAATACTGCCAGTGTAGTTTCATTAAAAATATTACAAAATCACTTTTTATTTCCTATTATCGGAACAATACCTGCGATCAAGTTAGCATCTAAATTAACTAGAAATGGCATTATTGGAGTATTAGCAACACATCGTACTGCAAATCATGACTATACTTGGAGTCTTATAAAACGTTTTGCAAGTAAATACAAAGTCCTATTATTAGGCACATCTGAATTAGTACACTTAGCTGAATCCAAAATATATGGCGAAAAAATATCTTTATCAATGATTCGTAATATTCTAGCCCCCTGGTTAGAAATGAAACAACCTCCTGATACTATAGTACTAGGATGTACTCATTTTTCCTTACTAAAAAAAGAATTAATTACAACGTTATCTTCAAATAGTTATTTAGTAGATTCTAGACGCACCATCGCTAAATATAGTTTACGTTTATTACAACGTAATGAGACCCTAATTAAAGATCCTATAAATAACGTTAATTATTCCATCAGACCAAACAAAATCTATTGTTCTATGGACACTACAAAAGTTATTAAACTAAAATCTATTTTATTGTCCAATTATAATTTTTTTTCTTTAGAAATCTTATCAATATAAATTATAAAAAATTTGAACTTCTTACTATAAACGCATATATTTATTAAGTTTTTACCACATATATAACATTCACTTAATTATACTTAAGAAATATAAATATATATAAAATATGTGCTCAACATATAATAATCATTACTTAATGATTAAACTAACTATTAAACTTTATCTGTAAAAATATTTTATAAACTCAAAACATCAAAAAATTCTAATTTTTATAAACATTTATCAACTTTGATCTAGTACTTCTATAAGAAGTAAATTAATTTATCTCAAATAACAATAAAATTGTTATAAGAAATAATTGTTGACTTAATCACATTAATATTAAAAATTAATTAATAATTTAAAATTAGTGTAATTAAAAAATTAAAACTCATTGTTTTAGAAACTATTTGCATTCAATAAAATATAAAAATTTGTAATTATATTATTTTAGTTTGCATCTTTATTTTAAACTTGTTACAGTAGTACATTTAATAGGTTTGGGGCTATAGCTCAACTGGGAGAGCATCTGTTTTGCACGCAGAAGGTTAGCGGTTCGATTCCGCTTAGCTCCATAATTAAATGTGTAACGTAATTTTATATTAAACAAATTTTTAAATGTAACCCGTTAAAAATAATGAACCTAGCAGAACAAAATTCACAGCATTTATCAATAAAATATGATATATACGTAGTTAATCATTAATTTTAATGATCATTTAATTGATAACGGTGCGGTAGTTCAGATGGTTAGAACATCGGCCTGTCACGCCGAGGGTCACGGGTTCAAGTCCCGTCCGCACCGCATACCGTATTAAATTATTAATAATATAAGGGGTGTAGTTCAAATAGGTAGAACGTCGGTCTCCAAAACCGAGTGTTAGGAGTTCAAGTCTCTTCACCCCTGTAGTCTATCTACAAGAGTGTAAAAATAACATAAGTTAAAATTATAATATAACTTAAAGCGCACATATCAAATATGTGCGCTTTAATATCGTGTCTTTTACATGTTTATTATTTATTTTTTAAAAATGAAAAGCATCATCCTATATATTATAGATTTTTAGCACTTTTAATATAAAACTAATTGTATAAACTGAAATCTATAAGTATTTACTATAATATAATTAAAATCTTAATATCATATATCGTTCTTTTCAAAAATAAGTAAACGATACCAAATTAAAATTTTTGATAAATACGAATAGTTAGCCGCTATTTATATACTAAAATAATTAAAAAATATATACAATCCTATAACAATAAACTGAAATAACAATTATATACTGATGATTATTAAAAATAATATTATCTACAAAACATCACTTTTTAAAATACCGTATCTATAACATATAAGAATATAAATAGAACGCATATATATATAATCAAATATGTATTTTGCTTTATTGAAGGTATCCACTAGAACAAAAACGTTAAAACAAAACAGAATTTACCATTATGAATATTAAGAATATCAAATTCTTTGTGTTTTGTTCGCGTGACGATGATACATATTTGTCATAAAAATTTTTATGTTTAAAACACATGGAAATTACTGTTTTAAAAATTACTGCTAGTTTTTAATAAAACATATTATAGAATATAGTATTCTTGACAATTAAATATCAGCATTAATGTCACAAAAATTATTTTTAATATAATTATTTGATTATTTAAAATATATAGAAAAATTTTTATCAATAACAGTATTATACTTTAAACCAATTATATTTTATAATTTAATCGATACACAACGGAAGCGTATATTGATATCAAAGATATTAATATCATAAGGATTTTCCTAAAATAAAAATGTTTTTGATGATATACGCAATATTTTTATAAATATTTCAAACCTACTTAAATCTAAGAAAATATGTAATTTCCATATGGGTTACAATTAATTTTAAAAATTGATCACTTATTTATAAATAATCTAATTTAATTGTTGTTTAATTCATACAAATCACACGAGGAAATAAATATGAACGGAGCTCAGTGGATAATAAAAGCACTGAGAGACAAAGGGGTAGATATTATTTTTGGTTACCCAGGTGGGGCTATTATGCCAATGTACGATGCATTATTTGATTCTGAAGTAAAACATTTATTATGTAGACATGAACAAGGAGCGATTATAGCTGCTATAGGATATGCTAGAGCCACCGGAAAAGTTGGGGTATGCTTTGCAACTTCTGGCCCAGGCGCTACCAATCTTATCACTGGGCTAGCTGATGCATTGTTAGATTCCATTCCGATAGTAGCGATTACTGGACAAGTAGGATTAGAATTTATTGGTACTGACGCATTTCAAGAAGTAGACGTATTAGGATTATCCTTAGCTTGCACTAAACATAGCTTTTTAGTACATTCATTAAATATGATACCTGGTATTATTGATGAAGCATTTTTTATTGCTTCTAAAGGAAGACCAGGTCCAGTATTAATAGATATACCAAAAGATATTCAATTATCTACCGAAAAAATAATACCTACTAAATACTATGTTAATAATAATAAAAAACATGTTTGTAGCGTCACAGGTGACATAGAAAAAGCTCGTGTATTAATGCTTCAATCATACCAACCAATACTTTATATAGGTGGAGGAGTTGGAATGGCGCAAGCAGTAACATCGCTACGTAGATTCATTTCTAAAACAAAAATACCTACTGTAGTAACATTAAAAGGAATTGGTGCAGCAGATTATACAGAAGATTGTTATTTAGGAATGTTAGGAATGCACGGCAATCAAGCAGCTAATTTAGCAGTACAAAAATGTGATTTACTAATTGCAATTGGAGCTCGTTTTGATGATCGAGTAACCGGGCAGTTGCATACTTTTGCTCCACAAGCAAAAGTAATTCATTTAGATATTGATCCTGCAGAATTTGGTAAACTACGCTTAGCTCACGTTTCTTTGTCAGGAAATTTAAGCGATTTACTATTTTCATTAACACAATCCTTATCTATTGATGAATGGAGAATAAAAATAAAATCTTTGAAATTAAAGTACCGTTGGTGTTATCAATCGACTAATGACAAAATTTATGCGCCAGCCTTATTACGAGCAATTAGTGAAAATGCCCCTTACGATACTATCGTTACTACAGATGTTGGGCAACATCAGATGTGGGCTGCCCAGCACATGCAATTTAATCGTCCAGAAAATTTTATTACTTCTGGGGGACTGGGAACTATGGGATTCGGAACACCAGCAGCTATCGGTGCTCAAATTGGCCGGCCCAACTGTATGGTGATATGTATTTCTGGTGATGGATCATTTATGATGAATATACAAGAACTTGCCACTATTAAACGCAAAAATCTACCCATTAAAATTGTTTTATTAGATAACCAACGTTTAGGAATGGTTCGTCAATGGCAACAATTATTTTTTAATAAACGTTATAGTGAAACTACATTAACAGATAATCCTAACTTTCTTGTTTTAGCTAAAGCATTTGACATTCATGGATTACGTATTACTCATAAATCCCAAATATCAAATGCAATCAATGCACTATTTATGCACACAGAAGCTTTTTTATTGCATGTACTAATCGATGAATATGAAAATGTTTGGCCACTAGTTCCGCCCGGTGCTTCAAATGACGCTATGTTGGAGCAGTAATATGACATGTTATTCGTTATGTATTAAAGCTAGATTTTGCCCAGAAGTACTTGAACGTATCCTGCGGGTCATACGTCATCGTGGTTTTGAATTGAACACATTAAATATGTCGTCACATAACAAATTTGATAACAAAAAAATAAATATTTTTTTGACTGTTTCCAGTAATAGAGCAATATTCTTATTATCTGCTCAATTAAATAAACTAATAGATATATATCATATTGAAATTCAATAAATTTAATCGTTGTTAAATTAATATTATATTTAATTATATCACCGAGGAAGAAATCAAATGAATACAACAAATTTTATTTGGTTTAATGGAGATATCATACCATGGCAAGAAGCTAAAATACATGTAATGTCTCATTCTCTGCATTATGGATCATCAGTGTTTGAAGGTATGAGATGTTATGATTCATATAAGGGGCCTGTTATATTTCGTCATCGCGAACACATACAAAGATTGCATGACTCCGCAAAAATTTATCGTATACCCATTTCTTGGAGTATCGATAGTTTAATGCAAGCATGCAGAATGATTATTCGTAAAAATAATTTAATTAATGCATATATTCGTCCTATAGTATTTATTGGAGACGTAAGAATGAAAATTAATCCGGATCCTGAATACACCACAGACGTTGCTATAGCAGCTTTCTCTTGGTCATCTTATTTAGGGGAAGATTCTCTAACACAAGGGATTGATGCGATGATATCTTCTTGGAACAGAGTTCCAGCGAATACTCTTCCGAGCTCAGCTAAAGCTGGCGGAAATTACTTATCATCTATGTTAATCAGTAATGAAGCTTGCAGAAATGGTTATCGTGAAGGAATCGGGTTAGATATATACGGTTATATTTCAGAAGGCGCTGGTGAAAACTTATTCGAAGTTAAAAATAAAATTATCTTAACACCACCACGTGCTTCTTCTATTTTACCTGGAGTTACACGAGATTCTATTATTAAATTAGCAATAAACATCGGTTTAGAAGTACAAGAACAAGTATTGTCTCGTGAATCTTTGTACACAGCTGATGAAATATTTATGTCAGGTACTGCTGCAGAAATAACCCCAGTACGTAGTGTAGATGGCATTCAAGTAGGTACTGGTAGACCCGGACCCATTACTAAAAAGTTACAAGACTTATTTTTTAACTTATTTACTGGAGTAACTGAGGATCTATGGGACTGGTTAGATCCAGTTAATTAACAATTGAACACTCAACATTTATAGAGAAAAATACTGGAGTTTAAATACATATGCCTCAATATCGCTCTACTACTACTACACATGGTCGTAATATGGCTGGTGCTCGAGCATTATGGCGCGCTACAGGAATGACCACCAAAGATTTTGATAAAATGATTATTGCTGTAGTTAATTCATTTACCCAATTTGTTCCTGGCCACGTACATTTACGAAATGTAGGTACATTAGTTTCTAAACAAATTAATATTAATGGAGGAGTTGCAAGAGAATTTAATACTATCGCAATAGATGATGGAATTGCTATGGGACATAGCGGTATGTTATATTCTTTACCATCTAGAGATCTTATTGCTGATTCAGTAGAATATATGATCAATGCTCATTGTGTTGATGCTATGGTATGTATTTCTAATTGCGATAAAATAACACCCGGAATGTTAATGGCAGCACTGCGTTTAAATATTCCAACTATCTTTATATCAGGTGGCCCAATGGAGTCCGGTACAGTAACTCTATCTAATAAAGATATTAAACTTAATTTAGTTGATGCAATAACTTACGCCGCAAATCCTAATATTTCTGATATTGATAAACAAAACATAGAAGAAGAAGCGTGTCCAACATGTGGATCTTGCTCAGGAATGTTTACTGCAAATTCTATGAATTGTTTAACAGAAGCGTTAGGATTAGCTCAGCCAGGAAATGGGTCATTATTAGCTACCCATTCTGATCGAAAAAAATTATTTTTGAATGCTGGTAAATATATCGTCCACTTAGCCAAATCTTATTATGAAAAGAATAATTATTCTGTTTTGCCTCGTAATATAGCTAATAAATCTTCTTTTGAAAATGCAATGATGTTAGACATTGCAATGGGTGGGTCCACCAATACTGTATTGCATTTACTTGCGGCCGCACAAGAAGGAGAAATAGATTTTACTATGGCAGATATTGATAGATTGTCTCGAAAAGTACCACATCTGTGTACAGTAGCTCCAAACACTAAACAATATCATATGGAAGATTTTCATCGCGCTGGAGGAGTAATGGGTATACTTGGTGAATTACATCGTTGCGGTCTATTACATAAGAACACACGTAATGTATTGAATCAATCTTTATCAGAAACACTATTAAAATATGACATTGTTTCCTGCGATAATATTGATTCAAAAAACATGTACGCTGCAGCGCCAGGAGGGGTACGTACTACACAAGCATTCACTCAAACAAACAGATGGGCTTCATTGGATATAGATCGTTGCTCTGGTTGCATTCGTTCTCGCGAGTATGCTTATAGTCAGGATGGCGGTTTAGCAGTATTATATGGAAATCTTGCGGAAGATGGTTGTCTTGTGAAAACAGCTGGAGTTCATATAAGGCTTCAAAAATTCTATGGGCCAGCTAAAGTCTATGAAAGTCAAGAAGAAGCTGTTCAAGCGATTTTAACAAAAAATGTGCATCCTGGGGATATAATTGTAATTCGATATGAAGGACCAAAAGGAGGGCCAGGTATGCAAGAGATGTTATATCCAACATCTTTTCTTAAATCTATGAGTTTGGATTTATGTTGTGCTTTAATTACAGATGGTAGATTTTCAGGCGGAACATCTGGTTTGTCTGTCGGACATATATCTCCAGAAGCAGCTAATAAAGGATTAATCGGCTTAGTTCATGACGGAGATATAATTAATATTGATATTAGTGCGCGTAGTATTATTTTAGAAGTACCTGAATATATATTAAAAACAAGATATAAATTAGAAATTGCTCGAGGTATTAAAGCATGGACTCCAATGAACAGAAGTAGAAATATATCCACTTCTTTAAAAGCATATGCCCACTTAGTAACAAGCGCGGACAAGGGCGCTGTTCGTGATAAATCTAAGTTACTGGAATAATATTATAAATGAAAAAATTGAATTATTTTTCCAATGTGCCCCGTCCCGCAGAATATCTACGAACTGCCTTGCGTTCTCATGTGTATGAAGTAGCTCAAATAACTCCATTACAAATGATGAGCAAATTATCACAACGTTTCGAAAATATAGTATTAGTAAAACGCGAAGATAGACAACCAGTACATAGTTTTAAGCTGCGTGGCGCTTATGCCATGATTTCAAGTCTTAATGAATCACAAAAATCTTCTGGAATTATTACAGCATCAGCAGGTAATCATGCTCAGGGAGTAGCTTTTTCTGCTACTCATCTTGGTATAACATCTGTAATTGTAATGCCTACAAACACTGCGGATATAAAGATAGACGCAGTGCGCAATTTTGGTGGAAAACCATTATTGTGCGGAGCTAATTTTGACGAAGCTAAAATTAAAGCTATGTCTCTAGCTGATAAACATCGATTAACTTTTATTCCTCCGTTCGACCATCCAACGGTTATAGCAGGCCAAGGAACATTAGCGATGGAATTGTTACAACAAGATGCTCATTTAGACCGTATTTTTGTTCCAGTAGGAGGAGGTGGATTAGCTGCAGGTATTTCTGTTTTAATTAAACATCTTATGCCCCAAATAAAAGTCATAGGAGTTGAATCAGCAGAATCAGCTTCTTTATGCGCGGCATTATCAGCCGGAACACCAGTATGGTTACATAAAGTAGGTTTATTTGCAGAAGGAGTAGCTGTACGATGTGTTGGAAATGAAACATTTCGTTTGTGCAAAAAATATCTAGATGACGTAATTACAGTAGATAATGATGCAATCTGTGCTGCAATAAAAGATTTGTTTGAAGACGTACGCGCTATAGCTGAACCTTCGGGCGCTTTAGCCTTAGCTGGAATGAAGAAATATATTCAACAATATGCAATACGGGGTGAAAGATTAGCTCATGTTCTTTCAGGTGCTAATCTAAATTTTCATGAATTACGTTATATTTCAGAACGTTGTGAACTAGGAGAACAACGAGAAGCATTAATGGCAATTACTATCCCAGAAAAAAAAGGTAGTTTTTTAGAATTCTATAAAATATTAGGCAACAGATCGGTAACAGAATTTAATTATCGTTATAATGGATCTAAAAAAGTTTGTATCTTTATTGGTATACGTTTGAAAAACGGACATGCTGAAAGAAAAGTAATAATACAAGAAATACTCGCTAATGGGTTTCACGTCGTAGACTTATCTGATGACGAAATGGCAAAATTACATGTTAGATATATGGTAGGGGCACATTTATTCCAGTCTTTACAGGAACGAATTTTCAGTTTTGAATTTCCAGAAGCTCCAGGAGCATTATTAAAATTTCTTTATACTTTAGGTACTAATTGGAATATTTCTCTGTTTCATTATAGAAACCATGGCGCTGATTACGGACGTGTTCTAGCTGGATTTGAATTATCTAACCAAAAAGAAGAAGAAGAATTTGAACAATACCTATCTAAATTAGGATATGAATGGCATGATGTCACAACTAATCCAGTGTTCAAAGTATTTTAAATTAAAAGTTATTTTTACACAAAATTATTCAATTATTTTAACATTATTTAAAAAGGTATTTTATGGCTAATTATTTTAATACATTAACTTTTATACAAAAATTAGAACATTTAAAAAAATGTCGATTTATGAGTCATAATGAATTTTCTGAAGGAATTCAAGCTTTGTTATCTAAAAAAATAGCTATAATAGGTTGTGGATCTCAAGGATTAAATCAAGGTTTAAATATGAGAGACTCAGGTGTAAATATTTCATACGTTTTACGTCGAGAATCTATTATTAACAAACAAGAATCTTGGTTAAGAGCGACACAAAATAAATTTACTATAGGAACTTATGAAGAAATTATTCCAAAATCAGATGTTATTATTAACTTAACTCCAGATAAAAATCACACAGAAATAGTAAAAAAAATAGAGCCTTTAATGAAACATGGGTCTGTATTAGGTTATTCACATGGATTTCATATTGTAGAGGTTGGAGAAAAAATTCGTCAAGATATTACTGTCATAATGGTTGCTCCAAAATGTCCTGGTACAGAAGTTCGTCAAGAGTATCAACGAGGATTTGGAGTGCCTACCTTAATCGCTGTACATAAAGAAAACAATGCATATAATATAGGGATGGAATTGGCAAAATCCTGGGCATTTTCGCTTGGCAGCCATCGTGCTGGAGTGTTAGAATCCTCATTTGTAGCAGAAGTTAAATCAGATCTTATGGGAGAACAAACCATTTTATGTGGAATGTTGCAAGCAGGATCAATTCTTTGTTTTGACTATATGATAAACAATGGTATTGATTCTGGATATTCGGGAAAATTTATTCAATATGGTTGGGAAGTCATGACCGAAGCATTAAAACACGGAGGTATCACATTGATGATGGACCGATTGTCTAATGTTGCTAAAATACGTGCTTTTATATTATCTGAAAAATTAAAAAATATATTAAAACCAATTTTTGAAAGACACATGGAAAATATACTTAATGGGACATTTTCTGCAGAAATGATGTCGGATTGGAAAAATAATGATTCTAAATTACTTGCTTGGAGAAAAAAAACCAGTCAACTTTCATTAGAAAAAGCGCCAAACTATCAACAAGAAATTTTGAATCAAACATATTTTGATCATGGAATATTAATGGTGGCTATAATAAAAGCAGGGGTAGAGCTATCTTTTGACACAATGACAAAAGCTGGTATAGCGCCAGAATCAGCATACTATGAGTCATTACATGAATTACCTTTGATTGCAAATACTATAGCTCGAAAAAAATTATATGAAATGAATACGGTAATTTCCGATACTGCAGAATATGGAAATTATTTGTTTTGTAATGCAGTAGTGCCTTTATTAAAAAAAACTATAATACCTAATTTGAAAAAAGGAGATTTAGGTACATCTCCCGAAGAAATTAAAATAGACAATATTATTTTACGTAATACTAATGAAACGATTAGAAATCATGCAATAGAAAAAGTTGGAATTAAATTAAGAAGTCATATGCAAAACATGAAAAATTTATCATTTATTAATAATTAAAACCAAAACTGTGATCATACGTTGATTTCAAGTTTATCTTGTTATCATGAAGGATCATTTAGCTGATGATCTAAGTAAAAATAAATAATGTAAAATAAAAATAATAAAAATTGATATTACATGACTCATTATGTAGATAATAATAAATACCGATTAATTTAAGATATGCACTAAAATAAATAATTATTATATACGTATATAATAATTAACAAAAAACAGGTTATAAGGAGAATAAATGAATTATATAATACATTTGACAGATTCTGATTTTAAAGAAAAAGTATTAAACTCTATCAATCAAGACAATAAACCATTTTTAATTGATTTTTGGGCTGAATGGTGCAATCCTTGTAAAGCAATGACACCTATTTTAGAAGATATAGCTACTGAATTTCATGATAAACTAAAAATAGCAAAATTAAATATAGATAAAAATCCAATAACTACTAAAAACTATGGCATTCGAAGTATTCCAACGTTATTGTTGATGCACCACGGAAAAGTATTATCTACTAAAATAGGATTGTTATCTAAACAAAATTTACAAGAATTTTTAAAAAAATATATATAATTTTCTCGCTTATTTTAATATTTATAGTTTTTAAAAAAATTTATCTTATATGTTAGTAGACGTATCTTTAAAATTATAGTAGAATAACGACCTATTGTTTCATAATTGATTATAAGTATATGATTTTGTAATAATAATTAGACACACAGCAACCATTGTAATAATAATGATAGCGATTGTACAATATAAATAAGATTAGATTAAATATAGATGTATTTTCTAATATAGTTATAAAATTTACTGTGAATTTTAAAAAATCTATTTCTTTATGATAATCCGGTAATAAAGTAAATGATATTTAGTTATATACCTGTTCTCAACAATGTTGGGGATAGGTATACGATTAAGCGCCATCATACTATAAAGGGGATACTTATATTGTATTATACAAATAAACCACATCTCTTTAATACCAACGGTATTGTATACCTCCAATTTAAGAATCCATAATTATGAATCTTACAAAATTAAAAAACATACCAGTTTCTGAGTTAGTACACCTTGGGGAAAGTATGGGTCTAGAAAATTTAGCACGTATGCGTAAACAAGATATTATTTTTGCTATTTTTAAACAGCATGCTAAAACTGGAGAAGATATTTTTGGGGATGGCGTATTAGAGATTTTACAAGATGGTTTCGGGTTTCTTAGGTCTAGTGATAGCTCCTATCTTGCAGGTCCAGATGATATTTATGTATCTCCTAGCCAAATTCGACGTTTTAATTTACGTACTGGAGATACTATTTCTGGGAAAATTAGACCTCCAAAAGAAGGTGAACGTTATTTTGCGTTACTTAAAGTAAGTGATGTAAATTACGATAAACCAGAAAATGCCCGTAATAAAATTTTATTTGAAAATCTCACCCCATTGCATGCAAACTCACGATTACGTATGGAGCGAGGGAACGGTTCTACAGAAGATCTAACCGCAAGAGTATTAGATTTAGCATCACCGATTGGACGTGGTCAACGAGGATTAATCGTAGCACCTCCTAAAGCAGGAAAAACCATACTTTTACAAAATATTGCACAAAGTATTAGTCATAACCATCCAGACTGTGTACTGATAGTACTTTTGATAGATGAACGCCCAGAAGAAGTTACTGAAATGCAACGCTTAGTGCATGGAGAAGTAATTGCGTCTACTTTTGATGAACCAGCTTCTCGTCATGTACAAGTATCCGAAATGGTAATTGAAAAAGCTAAACGACTAGTGGAACATAAAAAAGATGTCATTATTTTATTAGATTCTATCACACGATTAGCTAGAGCCTATAATACTATTGTACCTTCATCTGGAAAAGTATTAACAGGTGGAGTCGATGCCAACGCTTTACATCGTCCAAAACGATTTTTTGGAGCTGCTCGTAATATGGAAGAAGGAGGAAGTTTAACTATTATAGCTACTGCTTTAATAGATACCGGATCAAAAATGGATGAAGTAATTTATGAAGAATTTAAAGGAACTGGAAATATGGAGCTACATTTATCAAGAAAAATAGCTGAAAAACGTGTTTTCCCAGCAATCGATTATAATCGATCTGGAACTAGAAAAGAAGAATTGTTAACTACTCAAGATGAACTACAAAAAATATGGATTTTACGTAAAATTATTCATCCAATGAGCGAAATTGACGCAATGGAATTTATGATGAATAAACTATCTATGACTAAAACTAATGATGAATTTTTTGATATGATGAAACGATGTTAATTTATTATAACAATTATCATTTCTATATTAGAATGTGTTTAAAAAATAAATTACCACAATATTTTATTGCTAATCTGTTTAATAAAATTGCACTATAAATTTATTTAAGATCCATTTATGTTTTTATGTTATGCACTATAAATATAATGTTGGGCAAAGATATATGCATTTTATGCAATCAATTATTTTAAAAAAGTATCAAAATAGCATACAATAATATAAAATAAATTTTTTAATAATGCATTTATACATAAATAATAAATTTAATTAATTTTATCCTAATATAGGATGCGAGTACTTTTATATTTTTTGCTTTATCTTATTAAGATTTTTAAATAATATATAACTATATCGCATAAATAATTTTAAAGAAACACACAAAATTTATAAAATAAACTTTTTTATAAAATACTTATTTTTTATGTCATTCTGACTAATAACATTAAATTAAATATTATTTAATGCAAAACCAACTATATGCAATTAATTAAACGCATCTTATTTGATATAAAGATAAATTAAATATGTATACACTGAATCAATGCGTCCGTAACTCAATTGGATAGAGTATTGTCCTCCGAAGACAAAGGGTTCAGGTTCAAATCCTGTCGGACGCATTGATTCATTAAAATTTTTATGAAAAAATTAGAGGATTGATCCGTGGTGATTGTAGCTCAGTCGGTAGAGCTCTGGATTGTGGTTCCAGCAGTCGTGGGTTCGAGTCCCATCAATCACCCATTTTAAAAATAAAACCAAACACTACAAAGCGAAGGTGGCGGAATTGGCAGACGCATTAACTTCAGGAGTTAGTGTCTTTATAAAGACGTGAGGGTTCAAACCCCTTCCTTCGCAAAAATAATTATCAATTATACACAATTGATCAATTAATTATTAGACTCAAATATTAATAGAGAGACAATATAAATGCACAAAACCTAGATAAAAATTTAATAAATTATCGGCGAGTGGCGCAGTTTGGTAGCGCTCCTGGTTTGGGACCAGGAAGTCAGAGGTTCAAATCCTCTCTCGCCGATTTTCATAAACTACATGAGAATTTTTAAATATTTCCACCGCGATTATGTTTCTTAAAATTCGTATTTTTAATCAAACTTAACTATTTTAATATAAAATTTAGTATCCATATCATAAGATTAAGAGTTTTTAATTAAAACATGAGTTAGCACATCGTTGTTTGCCGAACATGCTATAATAATATCTGTCCAACCCAAACTTTTAGCTAATTTAGCCAAACGCAAACTTACCACTATAAGCCTGCATCGTATTAACCAAGATGTACGATAAAATTTAGGAATCAAATAATATAATTGCTTTAGTATTTCTCCAGAAGTAACTACCACCGTTTTAATATTCAATTCTAACAACCTACATGATTGTTCCTCTCCATTATATTGCAACAATTGCCTACGATAGCATTCACAAGATAACACTAACGCTCCTCTTTTCTGAAGAGTATCGTCCAAAACAGTACGTCCATTACTACCTCTCAAAATAAGAACACGTTTCCCATAACTATCAATTAATTCAGGTAGTTGTAATAAATTTTCACTTGTTTCTTTATCTTTAGGATATTTCGAAGCAATTCCTGATAATTTATACATCTTTATGCTAGTTGCGCGACCAATGGAATAATATACTAATTTAGTAGGCCAAGATACTCCTAGACTAAGTAACTGGCTGTGGGCATACTTAATTGCATTCTGCGATACAATACATAATAAATCACCTGTAGAAAGTAGATTTAATCGTTGTTCCAAAAAAGACAGCGTTTTCCCCGTAGAAAAACAAATTAACGGTAAATGATGTGCAAATTTACCGACAGAAAGTAATTTATTTACTAATTTTTCTCCATATGGAGATGGTCGAGTGATTAAAATGCTCATACTTAACTATATTAAATTTTATTAATATACATTTATTATAAAATATATCATTTTGTAAATTGAATTAATAAATCTTCAGCAAGAATCAATCCCAGATTTTCTGCTTGATCTAAAGGTGCTCGTCCTTCAATACGAGTAATTTTACTTCCGTCAGGCAATCCAATAAGCGCACGTAGCCATATTTGATCTCCTTCAATTTCAGCATAACTAGCAATTGGTAATTGACAATAACTTTCTAAATAAGTAGTGACAGCACGTTCTGCTTTAATACGCAATGAAGTTTCCCGATGATATAAAGGTGATAACAACGATAAAATATCAGTATCATCTAAACGACATTCTATAGCTATAGTACCTTGTCCCATAGCTGGTAATAGATCGGATGGATCAATATGAACACGAATATATTCATTTAATTTTAATCGATTCAGACCAGCTACAGCTAAAATAATTGCATCATACTGATCATAATGTAATTTTTTTAATCTAGTATCTATATTGCCTCGTAAGTTATTTATTATTAAATCTGGACGTTGAGCGCGTATTTGACATTGTCTACGTAAACTTGATGTTCCTATTGTACTACCAATAGGTAACGTATCTATATTAGAGTATTTTAGACTAACAAAGGCATCACGTGGATCATTGCGTTCACATAGAATTGGAAGAATTAACTCAGCTGGTAAAGGTACTGTAATATCTTTCATAGAATGAACAGCAATATCAGCACGAAAATCTATCAATGCGTGTTCTAATTCTTTAATAAATGCACCTCTTTTAATTTTATCCTTTGAAGCAACATTTAAAAATTTATCTCCTGTTGTCATAATAGGTATCAATTCTATTTGTACAGTTGGATGATAACGCTTTAATTCATTACAAACATATTGAGCTTGACAAATAGCCAGTCGACTTTTTCGCGTAGCGATTCTTAAAATTCTAGTATTCATCAGTATAATTATGTTAAAAACAGAATATATGATCTTCTAACTTAATTAATATACTTGTAATTATTTTAAAAAATTAAATAACAAAAATAATATATTGATCTTAAATTTTAATTCTATGTAATCTTAACATTTTAAGATAGATTAATTATAAGAATTAATATAATTAATTGTAGAAAAAATTATTTCTTCAGATTATTACCTAAAATATTTCAATATTGCTACATTTATATTTTAAATTTTTTATTCATGTCTCTTTTTATAAAAAATTTATAATAAAAATCATGTTATATCATTATTAATGTTATATGGTACAAACCAATTTAATTATTTATATTGTAATACCTTAATTATTAATTATTAATTATTAATTAAAATAATATTTAAATATTTTTAAAATTAATTTTTTAAATTATTTTAAATATTATTAGTCTTATTTTAAAAATATAAAATATGCTCTGTTTTAAATAAACATCGTACTTTTAGAAATTAATTTTAATGTTCTTAATAAACCTATATTTTTATCAATTATTAAGATACAATGATATTAATTTAATTTTCATTTAATGAAAATTAAATTAATATCATTCACTATTATGGAAATATATTAATAATTTAGTTAAATAAACCTATTTTAAAAAGTTAACGATACATATCTAATTTTATTCGTTGGTATTATATGAGGCAAATATGAGATTTTCAAAAATGAATGGATTAGGTAATGATTTTATCATTATAGATGCTATAACACAAAATATACATCTCACTCCTAAAAATATAAAATATCTATCGAATCGATATTATGGAATTGGATGTGACCAGTTGCTAATAGTAGAACCTCCTTACGATCCAAAAATAGATTTTCATTGCAGAATTTATAATGCAAATGGAACAGAAGTCAATCAATGTGGAAACGGTATTCGTTGTTGTGCGCAATTTGTTTACTTAAAAAAATTAACTAACAAACGAAATATTCACATTAGCACTCGAACTCATCATACAGTCCTATCCATAATGGATGACAATCATATATCTGTCAACATGGGCCCACCAATATTTGATCCAAAACTTATCCCATTTTATGCATCACAATATCAAAAAACTTATATTTTATTTTTACCTACACAAACAATATTATGTGGTATAGTATCCATGGGTAATCCTCATTGTGTCATTTTAGTTGAAACAATAGAAACCGTCCAAGTTAGTTCATTAGGGTCAACATTAAAAAATCATCATTGTTTTCCGGAACAAGTCAATGTAAGTTTTATGCAGATTATTGATCGTAGCAACATCCGATTACGAATATACGAACGGGGGGTAGGAGAAACTCAAGCCTGTGGAACTGCCGCTTGTGCGGCTGTGGCTATAGGCATTCAGCAAGAGCTGTTATGTGAAACAGTAGACGTAATATTACCCGGAGGCACTTTGTCTATACACTGGAAAGGTATAGGAAATCCATTATATATGACTGGACCAACATCGTACGTATACGATGGAGATATTGACTTATAAACTCAGAGTGCTCTATATAAACTATATTGTTTGCACAATCAAATATGTGTGCTTATTAATTGATAAAAATATAAATACTTCATCAATTAATACTTTAATTTATATTAAAGGTATAATTTTATGCATTTTTATCGCGTGTTACGCCCTTTCTACGCTATAACTTTAGATCTAGATAATACATTGTACAATAATTACTCGGTTATGAATCAAGCTGAAGAACAATCAGTATTATTTTTACAAAAATATCATCCCGCATTGTCTAAAATAAAAAAGACCGACTATTATCAGTCACGTAAAATACTAAAAATTGCAGAACCAGACATTTATCATGATGTAAATTATTGGCGCTGGAAATCCTTAAAGATAACTTTGCTGCAGGCAGGATTAAATAAAAATGAAGCGCAAGCAGGAGCTGATTATGCTATGGACATCATTATACGTTGGCGCAATAAAATTGATATACCTCTTAGTACTCATAACACATTATCCGCATTAAATACTAAGTGGCCATTAATTGCAATTACTAATGGCAATGCAAATCCTGTTACCTGTGGTTTAAAACCATATTTTCAATATATACTACGTGCTGGAATTAATGGCCGAGCCAAACCATACACAGATATGTATTATTTAGCTTCAAAACATTTTGGATTGCCTTGCAAAAATATTTTACATGTAGGTGATGACTTACAGACAGATGTAAAAGGCGCAATGCGTTCTGGAATGCAAGCTTGCTGGATCAATCAATATAACGCAGATCAATTTTACTCAATAGGTACAAAATTATTACCACATTTGAAAATTTCAAAGTTAACATCATTAACATACTTACTATAATGTTATTAATTACATTAATAACGTACTTTATAATAATTATTATAAACATATATTTCAATACTTTATGAATATTTCTAATATTCTTAGCAAACTAAATGATAAACAAAAAGAAGCAGTCACTTCTAATGACAAAAATATATTGGTATTGTCTGGAGCCGGAAGCGGAAAAACTCGGGTATTAGTGAATCGTATTGCTTGGCTGCAACTAGTAAAAAAATGCACACCATGGTCAATAATGGCGGTAACTTTTACAAACAAATCTGCTTTAGTTATGCGTAATCGTGTTCAATCTTTAATTGGTGTTCAAAAAAAAAGTGATATATGGATTAGTACTTTTCATGGATTAGCAAATCATTTGTTACGCACTCATTATATAAATGCAAATTTACCAAAAGATTTTCAAATCCTTGACAAGAATGATCAAATTCGACTTTTAAAACAATTAATACGTTCTCTTAATTTAAATGAAAAAAAATACAGCGTGCATCAGGCTATGCATTATGTCAATACAGAAAAAAATAAAATTTCAGACATTCAAAATACTAATATAAATAATAATTCAATAAAAACGACATGGATACGACTTTATCAATCTTATCGTGATATATGTCACCGTTCTGGGTTAATAGATTTTAATGAATTATTAGAACGCGCATATTTGCTATGTTTAAATTATCCAAATATTTTGCATTATTATCAAAAACGATTTACTAATATTTTAGTAGATGAATTTCAAGATACTAATAAAATACAATATGATTGGTTATGCCTGTTGTCAAGGGAAAGTAATAATTTAATGATTGTTGGTGATGATGATCAATCTATTTATGGTTGGAGAGGGGCACAAGTAAAAAATTTTCAAAGATTTTTAGAAGATTTTAAAAATGTACGAATTATTACATTAGAACAAAATTATCGTTCTACTAATAATATTTTGAAAGCTGCCAACGCTCTTATTTGTAAAAATCACACACGTCTAAAAAAAAAATTATGGACACGCGAAAACAAAGGGGATGCAATTTCTGTTTATTGTGCTTTTAACTCAGCAGATGAAGCTTTATTTGTAGCAAACAATTTAATAAATTGGAAAAAAAAACATGGTTCACTCAATGAATGCGCTATTTTATATCGCAATAATTTTCAATCTCGTTTATTGGAAGAAATTCTATCAAAAAAAAATGTGCCTCATCAAATATATGGAGGAATAAAATTTTTTGAACGTAAAGAAATTAAAGATATCATGGCTTATTTAAAATTTATTATTAATCAAAATAATAATATTGCTTATATGCGAATAATTAATACACCTAATAGAGGAATTGGGCCACGTACTTTAGAAAGTATAAATAAATACGCTAATTTAAATCATTTAAGTCTATGGGACAGTAGCTTATTTATTTCAAACAAAAAGATTATTAAAGGAAAATCTGCTATTGCTCTAAAAAAATTTATTACATTAATAGATTCATTAAAAAAACAAATTTTAACTATATTGCCCTTACACGAACAAATTTATCATATTATTAGACAAGTCGGATTATGGAACACATATAAAGAAAAAACGTCGATACCAACGTATCATGAACATATACACAATATTCAAGAGCTAATTATAATGAGCAAACAATATGACAATTCATTAGAATCAACAATACATGAGTCTCCATTACAACAATTTTTGTCATATATTTCTTTAGAATTCGAAGAAAATTTATCTAATTCACATACAGATTCAGTTCAATTAATGACACTACATGCTGCAAAAGGATTAGAATTTTCCCAGGTATTTATTGTAGGACTAGAAGAAGGAATTTGCCCAAGTTATGTTGCTTTGACTAATAAAGAGCTATTAGAAGAAGAGCGTAGATTAATTTATGTCGGCATCACACGCGCTATGCATAAATTAACAATTAGTTATTCAGAAACCCGTCATGTCTATGGAAAAGAAACAATAATTCAATCACCGTCTAGATTTATTAACGAATTACCAATAGATTGTTTAGAAGTGTCTTAATATTTCTTATCAGAAATACATGTTACTATTTTTTATAAATTTATATTTCTATTATATTTAAATTTTCTGAAAGTTAATATCCTAATTTTATTGAATTATTATATAATACAAACACACCTATATTATTTTATTTTCGTTAAAAACTAGAAATTTGCAAATCTCCTTTTATGCTTAGGAATAACTATACACGCAGACAATCTCTAAATTTAATTTATAATACTTTCACAATGAAGAATATTTAATTCACTATCATGATAATAATATTTATAATCAAATAGATAAATTCCTACAAATTATTTGAATCGTTATAGATATTTTGATACTTAATACCTGACAACAATTTTTGTAATTATTTTCTATTATGTAATATATCATTACAAAAATTATATAAGGAGAATAACTATTTATTATCTAATCTTAATTATTGTGATCTAATGTATTCTTGTTTTGTATCGTTAAGGAAAAATGATATATGTTTAACATATTTCAATTAAAAAATAATCATTTACTCCGCGTTGATGAAAAAGAAAAAATATCATTTTTAAACAATATTGTTTGGGTAGATGTAATAAATCCAAATAACGATGAATACAGTTATATACAAAATATATTACTTCACCAAAAAATAAATTTTTTTAAACTAAAAGATATCAATAAAACTATACGTTTTTTTCAAGATAAAAATGGACTACATATCCGTTCTTTTTTCTTTTCATATGACGAAAAAGAACAAATAAATAACTCTATTGTATCCTTTACCATATATAATGGATGTCTATTCACTTCACGAAAAGAAGAATTTCCAGCATTTTATACATATCAACAATACTTGCATAATCATTTGTTAATAGATGGAAACGCCTATGAATTATTATTAAATTTATTTGAAGTAAAAATTGACGATCTAGCAAACAAAATAGAGCATATTTACTCCACTTTAGAAACATTAAGTTTTGTCATCATGAATGGACAACAAATTGATGAATATGACCATGCGCTTTCTGATTTAGCTGCATTAGAAAACATAGGCTGGAAAATTCGTGTTAATTTACTAGATTCTGAAAGAGCAATAAAATTTTTAATACGCAAAGTGAAACTGCCCATAACACAACGACAATATGCTAAGGAAATTTTGAACGATATTGCATTATTGTTACCCCACAACGAATACGTATTTCATCAGATTAGTTCTTTAACTCAATCAGCGATGGGGTTTATTAATATCGAACAAAATAGAATCATAAAAATTTTTTCAGTAGTTTTTTTACCTCCAACTTTAATAGCATCCAGTTATGGAATGAATTTTGAATTTATGCCAGAATTGCAGTGGTCATTTGGTTATCCTAGCGCCATTATTTTAATGATTTTAGCAGGATTAGCTCCGTATATCTATTTTAAATATAAAAATTGGTTATAAATCATTAATAACAACAATAATACTGTTTATAGAATTTTACAAATAAATATTAATTTCAATAAATTTAAATATTTTTAAAAAATATCTCCATATAAGAACATTGTATTATTCAAATAACAATGTTGCTGAAAATAACGTGCAATAAATCAATATTTAAAATAATATCCATAATATATCAAAATTTTATTGATATTATATTATAATTATTGGTGTATAATCATCGCTATAATTGCAAACTTTAATAAAAAATAAAGCGAGGTACAAATGTTTCGCATCGTTGCGTCTGATTTAGACGGCACCCTGCTAACACCAAATCACCGATTAACACCCTTCACTAAAAAGATTTTGAAACTATTAACTGATCATAAAATTCATTTTATTTTTGCTACCGGCCGACATCACACAAATGTCATGAGCATCCGTGATAATTTAAAAATCAACATCTACATGATTACTTCTAATGGAGCCAGAATACACAATGCTGATGGAAAATTAATTTCCTCTTATAATTTAGAGACAGCAATTGTCTCTGACTTACTATCCGTAGCACATTATGATTCTGAAATTATTACTAATATTTTCCGCAATGATCAGTGGTTGATCAATCGATCAGTATCAAATCAAAATTATTTTACTAACGGATATGAATCTAATTATTGTATTTATCAGAAAGATACATTATCCTTAGATAAGATCTGTAAAGTATATTTTACTAGTAATAATTGCCAACGGTTATTATCTTTAGAAAAGGAATTAAACGCACGATGGAATCATCATGTTAATATTAGTTTTTCACTTCCAACATGCCTTGAAGTAATGCCAGGAGGAGTTTCTAAAGGCCATGCTTTGGCGCAAGTGGTTAAATTATTAGGATATCAACTTAAAGATTGCATCTCATTTGGTGATGGTATGAACGACAAAGAAATGTTATCAATGACAGGAAAAGGGTGTATAATGAGTAACGCACAACAACGACTAAAAGATACACTTCCATTACTAGAAATTATTGGAAATAATAAAAATGATGCAGTTCCCCACTATTTAAAACGTCTTTATCTCAATAAACTACCTAATATATCTTTGATAAAATAATTATTTTTTCAACATTTTATCAAACCCATAGGGGTATATATCCTTACTCTATAAACCACTAGTTTTTTCAAGGCCATGTTAAATATGTAATAACTTTATATTCATATTAACAATATTAACTATATTCTTTCGTTAAAAATAATATTCTACATTCAAATAACAACTATAATTTTATCAATTCATAACAGACTTGTACATAGAATGACCAACTTATATTTATCTAATATAAATGTATATACATATGGTTATTATATTATATACTTTGCGATAATATATTTTATTAAAAAATTGATTTAAGATGTAAAATTGTAAAATTTATATAATAATCATTATTTTATAAATATAATAAAATTTAATTTTTTAAAATTTTATTTTTTGTTTAACTTCTAAAAATATTTATTATCAATGAATTTGAAATAATCTATTAAAAATAGAACCAATATTACAATCTACTTATATAATACATAATAATTTTTAATAATCATGTACATAAATAACTATGTATTCCATCAAGCAACATTTGAGTAGAAATCATTACTAACAACAAGCCCATTAATCTCTCCAAAGCACTGATACCTTTACTTCCTAATAAACGAGAAAATATATTAGATAACATCAAAATTAACATGGATAACCCCCAGGCAATAATCAATGCTAAAATTAACAAATCAATTTGCTGAGGATATTGGTGAGATAGTAGTAATAAGGTTGCTAAAATCGAAGGACCCGCAACCAAAGGAATAGCAAGCGGAACTAAAAAAGGTTCTTCTCCCTCTGAAACACCCGTACTATTTCCCTCTTCTGAAGGAAATATCATTTTTATGGCAATTAAAAATAAAACAATACCGCCAGAAATAGAAACTGTTTCTGTATGCAAATTAAGAAAAATTAAAATGTGTTCTCCAACAAATAAAAATCCTAACATTAATAATAAAGCAATCACCATTTCTCGAATTATTATAATTTGGCGCCGTTTTGGTTCTAAACCTTTTAATATCGACATAAAAATTGGTAAATTTCCAATAGGATCCATAATTAAAAATAACAAAACTGTAGCTGATATCATTTCATTCATTATTATTTTCCTAATAGTTATTTATATTTTATATACATCATGCTTGTTATACAGTAAATTATAAATATTATCATAAGCATATCATCATGCCAGATTGTTCATAATGTATCGTACACACACTTGTACAAATAATTTTTACAATATACAGCATATTTTAATAAATGTTTAATATCTTACAATACTTGCAATACATATGTTTTTATGACAACATTTAATAATGATTGAGAGATTAATAATGAAAAATATTGGGTTTGTTGGTTGGAGAGGAATGGTAGGTTCAGTATTAATGAACCGTATGCAAGAAGAACGTGATTTTAGCTATTTTCACTCAACGTTTCTTTCTACGTCCCAAATAGGAAAATACGCTCCAAGCATTCAAGGAAAACAGGAACTATTTTTACAAGATGCTTATAATATAGAACTTCTTAATTCCTTAGATATTATCATTACATGTCAAGGTAGCACATATAGTAATATTATTTATCCAAAATTAAGAAAAACCGGATGGGCGGGATATTGGATTGATAGCGCTTCGTCTTTAAGAATGAATGATGATGCAATTATTATCTTAGATCCTGTCAACCAAG